>UQPD01000054.1 GCA_900542795.1 uncultured Prevotella sp.
GAATAAGGCTAAATCAGACCATTTTTATTACCGCTGAATAGTTACTAAATCTTTTAATTAACTAAATAACAACAAAATGAAAAAAATTACGTTTCTTTTCAGCTTGCTTCTGACGTTCTTGGGAGTGAGTACAGCGTATGCTGGTGCTGGCGATGTCATTACAGACTTGAGCCAGTTGAGCAGCAAAAAAATCTACACCATTTCTGGTTCAAGAGGTACATTGAAGCAAGGTGAAACAAGTCTAGTTGGTACTAGAAACTCTACGGCTGACGCTACAGATGCCACACAACAATTTGTGGTGCTGAGCAATAATGGAGAATATTTCCTTTTTGCTTATGGCAAAGATCAATTCGTAAACGCGAGTCAAAAGCCTGGTGCTTATGGTAACATGCAAGCTTTTACCATATCGAAAAATGCGCATGATCAAACTAAAAATACTTATCCTTGGCGCTTTACCTTTGATAATGGTAATATGATGAACTTTAATAACGAAGGTTCAGCAGTCGTTATTGATGGTTGGAAAAATCAAGATGGCGGAAATGCTTTTCAATTTACGGAAGTAGGTGACTTGACTGATGAAGCTAAGGCTGCAGCTTTAGATTTTGCTCTTGCTAAATATAATGCAGGAAAAATCTATAGCCTTACTCAACAAGCTGACTATCAAGCAGGATTGCCTTTTGCTGGAAAACAGGTGGATCTTGATGCTTTTAATAATGTCTATAACACTTATGCAGATAAGACATATAGTACTATTGGTGAAGAAGCAGCAACTGCTACAGCCGCTTTGAATGCTGCAATGACCAATTTTACTTCAGGCATCGAAGGAATAACTGATGGCATGCAAGTTATTTTGGGTAACAAATTGCATACAACTCGTTTTGTTTATGCAAAGGAAAAAGCAGGAGTTGCGTGTCTTGGATCTGGCACAGCTAAGGATAGTTATCGTTACCTTTTTACTTTTAAAGCAACTGGTGATGGCAAATTTAAAATCTATAGCAACTACTATGATAAGTATGTAGGTGGTGTTCCTGGAGGTAATAATCAGGAATTCAAATTGGTAGATGCAGCAAGTGCACAAGCTTATACCGTAGAAGCAAGTGCAAAGTTTTTCGGCTTTGGTAATATTTACGATAAGAATACTACAACTACTTCTAGTGGTGTTATTGTGAATGCATTGCATATGGTAAATTGGGATGGCGTAGTACGCTGGGATACTAGTGCACCTGCTTCTGCATTCAGATTTATCCCTGTTACTTCAGAAATTACCAATGCGTGGGATGCAGCTATTATTAAGCTAGCTTCAAATACGAACAATTATATTGGTTCTTATAAAAGCAATGAAAAGGTTGAAGCTGCTGTTACTGCTTTAAAAGCAGCAGATGCTGAAACAAAGGCAAGTGCTTACCGAGCACTTGAAGAGGCTCTAACTGAAGCTGGTACTTTACAACCTATTGCGGGCAAATATTATACAATACAATGTGTACGTGGTATGCATAAAAACCACTACCTTACCGAAGGTTATGGTATGACTGAAGAAACTGATAGCAAAAACTCGCTTTTGGCTTCAGACCTCTCTGCCAATATTATGCCTGCCCTTTGGCAGTTTGAACAATTGACAGAAGAAGGTAAGACAGATCGTTATTATATCAAGGCTGCAAACTCTAACAGCTATTTGAGCAAAACTAATGGTACTGGTTATCGCCTTCGTTTGTTGGAGGCAGAAAGTGCAGACAAGGGTGAATATGTATTAAATACAGATGCTAACATTGTAGATGTTAATTATGCTGTTGCTTTGAATGATAAAGTATCTAATGGATTGGCAAGTTGTCGCAATGAAAACAATCAAGTTGTTGCTTGGAATGGAGGTAACGATGGTTCTTCAAATAATTTCCTTGTTAAGGAAGTTACCGAAATTCCCGTTGCTATCTCAGATGCTCGTTATGCAACATTGAACTTGCCTTGCGCTGTAACTATTCCTACAGGTGTTAAGGCTTACACAGCAACTGATGGTGTAAATGAAATTACTTTGAGCGAAATCGAAGGTAATGTAATTCCCGCTAAGACTCCTGTTGTTCTCGTAGGTGAAGCTGGTTCTTACAACTTTACAATCAACACAGATAATACAGCAGAGGCTATTTCTACAGCCATGAGCGGTACTCTCGTTCCTGTAACAGTTGCAACTGATGCTTCAGCTTACATTTTGAAGAAAGGTGCTCAGGGAATCGGTATGTATAAGATTACTTCAGATACTGATCGTACTATCGCTGCCAATAAGGCTTACATGGGCTCAACTACTGCAGCTTCTTCTTCTAACATGAAGGTATTCAACTTTGGTGGTACTTCTACTGGCATTAACAATGCAGTTGCTGGTAACGCTAAGAACAACGTTTACTATGACCTCAACGGTCGTCGCGTTCTTTATCCTGCACACGGCGTATTCGTAAAGGCTAACGGTGAGAAGGTTTACATCAAGTAATACAACTAAAAAATAGAATAACAATGAAAAAGACATATATAATGCCTCAGTCGGCAATTGTACGTTTTAATGTTGAAGGCATGCTCGCAGCTTCAGCTCCTACTTTGGGTAAGTTTGAAGAAAATGGAACTGGTGGTAGTGATGGTCTTTCTAACGAACGTGGTTGGAGCAGCGAAAGCTGGTCGAATACTGACGAAGACTAAACATCTGAATTCATAAATAATCGCCGCACAAACCTTCGGGCTTGTGCGGCGTTTTCTTCGACTTGCTATTTATCGTATTTTTTGTCAACAAAAAAAACTATTGATTAACTTGGGCAAGTTAATTGATTAACTTTGCCTTTTCTATTGATTAACTCGACCAAGTTAATTGATAGACTCAAAAATGGGGTATGGAATACGGATTTTGCAGATAGAACTGATTCCTTTCTTTTCGGACTGAAAAGGATGAAAAGATGAATGGTTTCTCGCAGCATGAAGGTTTTTTTATCGCGTTCTCCCCAAAAGCAGTCTAAAGTGTCGAAAAAAAGTATGTTAACATACTTGGCGATTTAAGTTAACATACTTGGCGATTTAAGTTAACATACTTGGACATGTTAGCTAAGTTACTTTTTTGAGGAGGTTCCTTTAATTATTGTCGAGTTCTTTTTTTATATAACTCTCTATGGCATACAAGGGGATGTTCTCCATCCATTCTTGGCTTTGAAAACCGAGCATTGAAAAGCGTACACCTTTTAAGTGGTAGGAAGCAAAGTCTTTGCAAATAAAGGCGTGTAATGATTTAGACTTAACATTATCCTCAGCCTTCACCTCAATCGGCAAAATGCGACTGTTGGCTTGAACCACGAAGTCAACCTCTTGTGTCGAATTGTCCTTACTATAATAATATATAGGTAAGGAGTCGAACGACTTTAACTGTTGCAATACAAAATTTTCAGTAAAAGCACCTTTGTATTCACTAAACACATTGTTACCAATAATTATTTGAGAGGCTGGTGTTTGAGTTAAAGCCCCCAATAATCCAACGTCTAACAGATACAATTTAAAAGCATCCATGTCGGCATAGAATTTAAGCGGCACTTTGGCATCGCGTGTACGCTCCACTTTGTGAACCAATCCCGCATCAATAAGCCATTGAATGGCTATTTCAAAATCTTTGGCTCTTGCCCCCTTGCGTACGGCACCATAGATAAACTTTTTGTTCTCGCGAGCTAATTGTGCGGGAATTGATTGCCACACCATGCGCACACGTTGTGTTTGTTCTTCAGTGTGTTTGCTAATATCAGCTTCGTAGGCAGTAAGGATGTTTTGTTGTATGTTTCGCACTTCTGCCAAATTGTGGTTTAAGGTGAAATGTTGCACCGCTTCGGGCATTCCACCCACAAAGTAGTACGAGCGAAGATAATCAATCAGTTTGGGGGCAAAGGTGTCAATCAATGTATAATCGTTGCTCTTGAGAATTTGCAACAAAGGGGCTTCTCCATTTGCTAACAGAAACTCCTCGTAGGTCATGGGGGAGAGGTGTATAATATCAACCTTCCCAACGGGGAACGATTCACCCTTCATATTCATAACCCCCAACAAGGAGCCTGCAACCACTACATGCAACTCAGGCTTGTTTTCGCAAAAATACTTCAGTGAGGAGAGAATGGGAGGTATTTCTTGAATTTCATCGAGAAAGATGAGTGTCTCGCCAGGCACAATTGTTTGGCGTGCAATAGCCGACAAACCCAAGATGAGTCTGTCAACATCGGTATCTTCGTTAAATAGTTGTGCCACAATGTCGTTTTTGTAGCAGTTAATGTAAACCATGTTTTTAAATTCATGGTTCCCGAACTCCTTTAATATATATGTTTTGCCAACTTGTCGCGCACCATACATAATTAAAGGCTTTCGGTGGGGCGATAACTTCCACTGGATCAGATGATTATAGACTTCTCGTTTCATGCCTTTTACATTTTTATGAGGGAATATTCATCGCAAAGATACACTTTTATGAGGGAATAAATCCTTTATGACAACACTTTTATGAGGGAATAATTAGCTTGTGACAACACTTTTATGAGGATATGTATGTATTGGGAAGTCTTTTTGGGGCTTATAAATTATTCCTCACTTATCCTTTCCAACCTCATGCAACCTCCCCTTAAAATACGAAAAAACTTGTTCGAAATGAAACACTATAGGCATAAGATTTTTATGTTGTTGTTTTTTTACTTAAATTTGCAGCATGAAGTCGTCTAAACTTTTATGAAGTTCAAGATTTGCCTTTGTTTTTGAAGCGATTTTTGGCATTGAAGAGGGAGTGTAGCGAGCTACACGACCGATGAAAGGTCAAAAAGCGGTCAAAAAGAAAGGTAAAGATTGAATTTAGAAAAGATAAAAGTTTAAATCTAATCTTCGTCAGAAAAGTTTAGACGACTTCAATAATTGCGCATCATAGGGCATACGCCCTTTAGCGCACAATATATAAGAATCACTAAAGAACCATCAAAACCCAACCACAATATGATTTTGTTTTTTACAACTCCGCAGAAGAGCGTGATTGCCACTCAGGTAGATCACGAACTCTCTCATAACGAAGTGGAAGAACTGTGCTGGCTTTATGGCGGTGCCACACTGAATGAAGCAAACGAGCTGAAAGGCTGGTTTGTTGGACCTCGCCGTGAAATGATTACTCCTTGGAGCACCAATGCCGTAGAGATTACACAAAACATGAATCTCCGCGGCATTGCGCGTATTGAGGAATATTTCCCTGTGAAGAACGAGGAAGCCGATCACGACCCCATGTTGCAGCGCATGTACAACGGTCTCGACCAAGAAATCTTCACCGTTAACATTGAGCCTGCCCCCATTGAGTACATCTCAGACCTCGAAACTTACAACGAGCAAGAAGGTCTTGCCCTCTCGCCCGCTGAAATCGAGTACTTGCATGGCGTAGAAAAACAACTCGGTCGTCAACTCACTGATTCTGAGGTGTTTGGCTTTGCACAGATTAACTCTGAACACTGCCGTCATAAAATCTTCGGCGGTTCATTTATTATCGATGGTAAAGAAATGCCCTCATCGCTCTTTGCCATGATTAAGAAAACCACGCAGGAGAATCCGCACAAAATCATCTCTGCCTATAAGGATAATGTAGCTTTTGCACAAGGTCCCGTAGTAGAGCAGTTTGCACCTGCCGATCACTCAACCAGCGACTGGTTCCGTGTAAAGGACATAGAAAGCGTTATTTCAATCAAGGCAGAAACACACAACTTCCCCACAACCGTAGAGCCTTTCAATGGTGCTTCAACTGGTACAGGTGGTGAAATTCGTGACCGTATGGGTGGTGGCGTAGGTTCATGGCCTATTGCTGGTACTGCTGTTTACATGACTGCTTATCCTCGTTTGGATGGTGGACGTGAATGGGAAGAAATCTTGCCCGTACGTAAATGGCTCTATCAGACTCCCGAACAAATATTGATTAAGGCTTCGAACGGTGCTTCAGACTTTGGTAACAAATTTGGTCAACCCCTTATCGCAGGTTCGGTGCTCACCTTCGAACACCAAGAAAATGGCGAGAAGTATGGTTACGATAAGGTAATTATGCTTGCAGGTGGTGTGGGCTATGGCACCAAGCGCGACTGCCTGAAGGGTACTCCCGAAAAGGGCAATAAAGTTGTAGTGGTAGGTGGCGACAACTACCGTATTGGTTTGGGCGGTGGCTCAGTAAGTTCGGTAGATACAGGTCGTTACAGCAGCGGCATTGAGTTGAATGCCGTGCAGCGTGCCAACCCCGAAATGCAGAAACGTGCTAACAACTTGGTACGTGCCCTCTGCGAAGAAGATGTAAATCCCGTAGTTTCTATCCACGACCATGGTTCAGCAGGTCACGTAAACTGCTTGAGCGAGTTGGTTGAAGAATGCGGTGGACAAATTGATATGACCAAACTTCCTATTGGTGACCCCACACTCTCGGCTAAGGAAATCATTGCCAACGAGAGTCAGGAACGTATGGGCTTGCTCATTCAGGAAGAACACATTGACCATGTGCGTCAGATTGCCGAACGTGAACGTGCACCGATGTATGTTGTGGGTGAAACCACAGGCGATGCACACTTCTCGTTTGTACAAGGCGATGGTAAGCGTCCCTTCGACCTCGACGTAGCACAAATGTTTGGTCACTCACCCAAAACTGTCATGGTTGACGAAACCGTAGAACGTAACTATAAGGATGTTACTTACGAAACTTCGCACCTCGACGAATACATCAACCGCGTGCTTCAGCTCGAAGCCGTAGCTTGTAAGGACTGGTTGACCAACAAGGTAGACCGTTCGGTAACAGGTAAGGTTGCGCATCAGCAAACACAAGGCGAATTGCAGTTGCCCCTTTCAGACTGTGGTGTCGTAGCACTCGACTATCGTGGCAAGAAGGGTATTGCTACAGCCCTTGGCCATGCACCCCAGGCAGGTTTAGCAAATCCTGCAGCAGGTTCAGTGCTTTCAGTAGCCGAGTCACTTACCAACATCGTATGGGCTCCCTTGGCTGAAGGTCTTGACAGTGTATCACTCTCAGCCAACTGGATGTGGCCTTGCCGTAGCCAAAAGGGTGAAGATGCACGTTTGTATCAAGGCGTAGAGGCATTGAGCGACTTCTGCTGCGCACTCGAAATCAACGTACCTACAGGTAAGGACTCATTGTCATTGTCACAGCAATATCCTAATGGCGAAAAGATTATTTCTCCGGGAACTGTTATCGTAAGTGCTGGTGGCGAAGTAAGCGACATCCGCAAGGTGGTTTCGCCTGTTATGGTAAATAATAAGAAGAGCACCTTCTACCACATCGACTTCTCGTTCGATGAACTCCGTTTGGGTGGTTCGGCATTCGCACAGAGTCAGGGCTTTGTAGGTAGCGATGTGCCTACTGTGAAGAATCCCGAATACTTCCGCGATGCTTTCAATGCAGTGCAGACCTTAATTAACAAGGGTCTTATCTTGGCAGGTCACGACATCTCAGCTGGTGGTCTCATCACAACCTTGCTCGAAATGACCTTCGCTAACACTGAAGGTGGTATGGATGTATGTCTCGATAAGTTCAAGACCGACGACCTCGTTCGTGTACTCTTTGCAGAAAACCCTGGTGTTGTAGTACAGATTGCTGACGCCGACAAGAAGGAATTTAAGAAGATTCTTGATGAAGTAGGTGTAGGTTATGTTAAGATTGGTACTCCTGCTGAGGAACGTCAGATTATGGTGACACTTGGCGAAGCCACTTACCAGTTTGGCATCGACTACTTGCGCGACATTTGGTATGAAACTTCATACCTCCTCGACACCAAGCAGAGTCACAATGGTTGTGCCAAGCAGCGTTACGAAAACTACAAGCAGCAGCCGCTTGAATATTACATCCATCCTGAATTTACAGGTAAGTTCAAGCAGTTTGGTCTCGACCCCAATCGTCGTG
This sequence comes from uncultured Prevotella sp., assembly GCA_900542795.1. Lineage (GTDB taxonomy): Bacteria > Bacteroidota > Bacteroidia > Bacteroidales > Bacteroidaceae > Alloprevotella. The sequence goes on from UQPD01000054.1 coordinate 7,922, forward strand.
AGCCTTCAGGCATCAAGGCAGCCATCATCCGTGAAAAGGGTACCAATGGCGAACGCGAAATGGCTTATGCCCTCTATCTCGCAGGCTTCGATGTGAAGGATGTGATGATGACCGACCTTATCAGCGGTCGCGAAACACTCGACGAGGTGAACATGATTGTGTTCTGTGGTGGTTTCTCTAACTCCGACGTTCTTGGTTCGGCTAAGGGTTGGGCTGGTGCCTTCCTTTACAATCCCAAGGCTAAAGAAGCACTCGACCGTTTCTATGCTCGCGAGGATACGCTCTCGCTCGGTGTGTGCAACGGTTGTCAGTTAATGGTAGAGTTGAATCTTATCAACCCCGACCACAAGAAGCGTGCGCACATGCTTCATAACGACTCGCATAAGTTTGAAAGTGCTTTCTTGGGTGTAACCGTTCCTACCAACCGCAGTGTAATGTTTGGTTCACTCTCGGGCGACAAGTTGGGCATTTGGGTAGCTCATGGTGAAGGTAAGTTTGATTTGCCTTATCCTGAGGACGACTACAATGTTGTGCTTAAGTACTCTTACGATGCTTATCCAGGCAACCCCAATGGTTCAAGTTACAGCGTAGCAGGTATTGCCAGCCCCGATGGTCGTCACCTTGCTATGATGCCTCACTTAGAGCGTGCCTTCTTCCCTTGGCAAACTGCATACTATCCTGCCGACCGTTTGGCAGACGATATCACGCCTTGGATGGAAGCCTTTGTTAACGCACGTAAGTGGGTTGAAGCACACACAAAGTAATTTAAGGGTGATTCTAAAAAAATCTGCAATATCTTCTGCATGATTTTTTGATAGATAAATCAATATTTCTCGCGCCAGTCTTATCCCATTAAGGGGTGAGATTGGCGCGAGTTCTTTTTATGGCAACATTAAGTAATATTCAAACAAAGACATTTATGTCGAAACATTGCTTCATGCGCCTTCAAAAAATTAATTCATGAACATTTATGGCTCATTGATGGGCACAAATATAGATTAAGTATTAAGTGTTAAGTATTAAGTATTACATTCTATTGAGGTTTTTATGCGCTAGCCCAACCCCCGAATGGGGGTTATTTATGGAAATTTTCCCCATCGCGTAGCGCACCCACCCCCGAAAAAAATTATGAATAATTTATGGCTCATTGATGGGCATTTATGACTAAAAAACTTTTAGACTTTACAGACTACTGGTTACCTTTATATACCCCCTACCGAGGTAAGGAATTATAAATTATAATTATATGTCGCGCAGAGATTAGAACTCGTAACGACGATCCTTCATTTCAGACTTGTTAGTGATGAGGTAGCTGAAAGCAGCTTGGTAAGCACGCTGACCATTCATCTGAGCAACTTGTTCCATTTCGGTTGAAACGTTGAACTTGTCGGCTGTCTTGGTCTGACTTGTAACCTTAGCAAAGTAAACAGCTGCTGCACCCGGAACAAGACCCGTTGTTTTGCCTGCTGCGGTCTTAGCGATAGCACCCGAGAGCTTGGGCTCGGGAATGTTGATGCCATTAACCATTGCATAGCCTGCCATGGTTTGGTTAGTAAGGGTGGCAACTACAGCTCCCTTAATCTTTTGCATGTTGGCTACAGACTTCACGTTCTTTGCCATTGCCATGGCTTTTTCAGCCTTCTTTTGCTGCTTAACAACCTGTGTGAGGAAGTCCTTCACTTGCTTGTTGTTCCAAGGCAAGTAGCCCTTATCGTTGGTGCCAGTTACGCATACCACGAGGAGGTGGTCGCCATTGCGTCCGCATTCATAGAGCTTTGAAACTTCGCCAGCATCGGCTTCATCGAAAATCCAACGTGCGCAATCTTTGGCTCCGCTACCACCAATGCGTGAGGCAATGAGGTTTTGCATGGGTGAGTAACCAGGGAGGTCGGTTACGGCATAACCGCTCTTAGCTGCATTCTTCTCAATTGAGGCTACGTCCTTGTTTTGTGCGAGGAAGCGGTTGAAACGGCTAAGCTCGTCTTCGTAAGTCTTCTTTGAGAAGTTAAGGGGACATTTTACAACGGCTACGTTATATTTGGTTTCAACGTTCTTGCGATCGAGCACCTGTACTACGGCTGCGCCTTGGTCGCTCGAAATTACTTGAATGCCATTGGCACCAATTTTGTAGAGCTGGTTGATGTATGAAGCAGTTTCGTCTTGCAAGCCGAATGTTTCGTATTGGGCAGAGCTAATCCATACAGAGTCTGACGACTGACCATACTTTTTAGCCATGTCGGCAAATGATGCACCATTCTTTATGGCATTAAGAATAGAGTCGGCTTGAGCCTTGCGCTCTGCGGGGTCAGCCTTGATAGCTGCAATCTGACGATAGAGAATTGAGTCGGGGGCTTGCTCCTTGGCTATGAGCTTAATGGTGTTGATGGTGTTGTCTTGTGCATTGTAGTATGCTGCCTTAACGCTACCTACAGCCATAGAGTCGAGTGCTGATGCTACATCGGGAATGCTCTGGAATGCCTTTTTGCTGAGTGCGAGGTTTGAGTATTGCACGGATGAGTTTGAAGAACGTACCACGTTAGCTACGTCGCTACCGTTTTGCAATGCTTGCTGGAAGCCTTGCACCTTCTTCATCAACTCGGCACGGTCGCTTGCGCTTGCCACTACGTTGACGTCGATGAGCTTGATGTCGCGTGTGGGAACAGGTGAGTAGAAGTTGTCTTTGAACTCGTCGTAAGCAGCCTTCAGCTCATCGTCGGTAACTTGGATGTCTTTGTCGCTGATGGTGCTGTAGGGGAGTGCAGCTACTTCTACGTTCTTTTGAATGCTACGCTCGTCGAAGTTTTCTTTGGCTGCGATGGGGTTCGACACAAAGCCCATAGCGAATGCCGTGCTGAACTTGTTGGCGAGCAATTCGTCGCGGAGTTGCTTTTGTGTGTAGTCCCAGAGTTGCTTAATCATCTGTATTTGCTCAACAGCTTCGCTGTTTTGTGCTTGCTGAGCTTGTGAGATGGTTTTGTTGTAGTTTTTCAAGAAGTCTTGAAGTTGTGCAAGGTCGAATGCACCTGTTTGTTGGTTGCGGAAGATACCAGCTACCATTTGCAAGCTTTGTGCGTTACCTGTGCGGAGAGCTTCTTGCACCTCGCCATCGGTTACATAGATGCCGAGTTTGTTGCACTCGTGCTCGATGGTTGCTTTTTGCACGAACTGCTGCCATACTTGGTCGCGCAGTTGTTCGGTTTGCTGATCGGTAAGGTTGCCGTCTTGTCCTTGCATGCGCATTTGCATTTTAGTTACCTCACTGAGTTCGTCTACCGCGGCTTGAAAATCTTGGATGCTGATTTTTTCGCCATACACTTCGCCTACGATGCTCTTGTTGCTGTTAGAGGTGGTCTCTAACGAGCGGAAGAACTCTTCGGCAATGAAAGCAAAGAGGGCTAAGCCTAACACGCCTACGAGCAGTGCTCCTTTGCTTCGGATTGTTTGTAATGCTGCCATTTAAGTTTTTTGTTATTATTGTTTTTATTATTGTTTCAAAAAAATAAGTTTTTCAGCGCACAAAGTTAGCGAAAGTCAGTTATCTGAGCGAGGGTAGACTCGTTTTTTTGCGTAACTTCTGCTTTTGGGGCGCATAAGTTATGCAAAGTTAGATAAAAATTGCCATGTAGACTGCACTTTAGACACATTTTTTGTGCTTTGGCTCTTTTATATCTATATCACACGCACGCGCATACGCGATAATAATGGTCATGAAATTTTCTTGGTGTTTTTTTGGTCATAAATGGTCATCAATGAGCCATAAATTTTTCTTGGTGCGCTACGCGATGGGGATAATTCCCATAAATAACCCCTTGCGGGGTTGGGCTGGCGCATGAAAAACTCGCATGTAAACCTCAATAGAATGTAATACTTATTACTTAATACTTAATCTATATTTGTGTCCATCAATGAGCCACAAATTCCCGTAGATTTTTATTTTGAATTTCCACAAATAATCCCTTTCGGTAGGGTGTTCAAAATCCGCCATTTTTTTGCATGGTTTTATGTTCAAGAAGCGTCAAATCTTATAAAGTTGAACTATCATGCGCTGGTATCACCCCGTTAGGAGTGATATAAGGTAACCAAGTATGCAATAGCCTTAAACTACGCATGCCGTAGGTTTTAATGAATAATGTATAATGAATAATGTGTAAGGCATGCTACATTATACATTATACATTATTCATTATTAATTATTAATTATCAATTTCCACGTTTTTGTGCTTGCCGTAGTGCTAACCTGGAACACATATACACCAGGAGCAAGCGACTGCGTGCTAACCACGAGTTCGTCGCCATGCTGCGGAGCTACCACATGTTGGGCATAGACCACCTGACCACTTGTGGCAATTACACGAACATCCGCGTAGCTCTCATCGTTATTAAAGAGCACCTTCCAAGCATCGTTGTTCTTTTGCAAGGTAACGGGAGTTGTGGTGTTAAGAGTTTGGTTAATGCCATTCGTACGCATGCGGATAGCCTCCTTCAAACCCTCGTAGGCATCAATCTTACCATAACCCCAGTCTTTATTCCACGTAAGGTTACGACCCGTGTAACTGTCCTTGCGAGCCGTTTTTTGCATAATGGCTGCCACATCGGCACTCGTAAGTTCAGGGTTAGCTTGCAACCACAAGGCGATGATGCCCGTTACAACCGGGGTAGCCATTGAGGTGCCACTCATTACACCATAATAGAAGGGGTTGCCACCACTCACTACCTTCTGCACGTTCTCGGCAGCATCGGTGCTAAATGATTTAGCCTTCTTTGAGAAAGCCGAAATTACCACACCACCCGGAGCGGCAATGGTAGGCGTGGGCAAGGCTTTGGGGTCGGTGCTAAGCGAAGGTCCACGACTTGAGAATTTGCTAATGTCGGCTACATCGCCCACGGAACTGGCATATGAATAATAGTTGCCATTGATCGAGGTGAAACCTGAGGCATTGTTGTAAGAGGCCACTGAAATTGAGCTTGGAATGCTTGCAGCACCCGCACCCGTAGCATAGTTACCATCGCCCTCGGGGGTAGTGTAAACCTTGTCGTCCACAGTCAACTTCGTCTTAGCAAATGCGCCAGCAGCCAAGTCGGTGTTAAGCCAAGCGTGGCATTCGGCACCAGCTTTGCCTTCAACCTCCCACACAAACTCGCCCGTGTTCAATCCCATCTTGGTGAGCAACTGCTTGAAGTAGCCCGAGAATTTGCCATACTGACGGTTGTTGAAAGGCGACACCTCGGCTTCGAAGGTCTGACCAGCGGCATTCATCTGCACGGCTGTGGGATAATGCAACTTACCACGCGACAACACGGCAGGACGTATGGTGAGCAAGTTTTCGCCTTCTTTGGCAGCCCACACCTCCGAATAAACCACGCTGTTGGTGTTGAGTTGGTCATCGAGTTTTATGTGGAAATAAGCCTTTTCGCCATCCGCAGTGAATTGGTGCATCACATGGAGCTTTTCGGCACCCGAGTTACCCATAGCACCTACCAAGATGCCACCCTTGGTGCTGAGTTTATCCATGTTTTGGTCGGTATCAGAGCTACCATCGTGCGGACCAGAGTTTGAACCAAAGCTCATGTTGATGACCCAAGGTTTGCCCTCGCCTTCAGCATACTTTTTAATGGCTGCTGCTTGTGCTACGGTTGACGAAGTTGACAAGTTCGACATCATGGGCAAGAGTTCAGCTCCTGTTGCCACACCATAATAGTCGCAACCTTCAACCTTACGACCTACGGCAATGTTGGCAACGTGCGTGGCATGTCCCTCGTTGTCGTTGGGGTCGTTAAAGGGAGCTGAATTTTTGAGCATACCAGTTGTGGCACTGCTACCCCACTTTTTGCAAGCCTTTGCAAAGGCGGGGTGTTTAAACTCAAAGCCTTGGTCGATAACACCTACTACTACGCCAGTACCATCGTAGGGGGTGTCGAGTCCTGTGCCCTCGGTCACCTTGGTTACACCCGTTTCGGTGCGTGCCAAGTGCATGGTCGGAAAGAGTTGCTCGCTCTTGTTAATATAGAGCACTTCGCTACGTTCTGCCAATGTCTTTATAAAACGTGCAGGTGCCGTAATGACTGCCAACTGGTCGGTAGGGGCTTCTGCCTGATAGCCTTCGGCAATGGCATAGTTAGCCACAGCTTCAGCACCGCCCACAATGGTGGTAACCATCAGTTGCAAATTGCTATCGGCAGTAATGTTTTCTGCGCCCTTGCGCGTTACACGGTGTATGCTGTTGCCTTTAAGCAAAGCATCGAACGATGAGTTCCACTTACGACCTGTGTTGTAGAATTTTACCTCTTGTGCCGAGGCTGCAGCTGACATCAGTGCCAAACCTGCGGCAAGCAACAATTTCTTGTTCATTGTGTATTCTTTTCTTATATTTTTTTTCTGTTTCTGTTGTGGTTGATCAATGCCGAAACTTTCGGCATGTTTGGTTGAATGTATAAATATCAGCCAAAACGGTGCAAAGTTACGCATAAATGCTGACAAAATGAAAGTCATATACAGACCTGTCTCTTATACACATCTGACGCTGCCGACGATCTT
>UQPD01000055.1 GCA_900542795.1 uncultured Prevotella sp.
CGGGGTGAGGCTGGCGCATGAAACATTGATGATTCTATCATAAATCGTGCAGAAAGAAATGCGAATTTTGAACACCCTACCTGTAAGAGCAAAAGCATTATTTTTATCCGATATAAAATGCTTTTGCCCTTACAGGGCGTCAATGCTGTGGCAAATTCATAACCCAGGGTGTCGCTTCGCTTGCCCTGGGCTAGGCGCTGTTGCCCTTTCAGGGCGTGCTGAATCCGAAACTTGAGTATATACTCCTTATTATATATATAATGCGTATTACAGTTCCTCCACTTGGATGCGACGGCTCCAACCTAAAACAGAGATGGAGATGTTGATGTATTTGAGTTTGCCATCTGCCAAGAAGAAGGAGAGGTCGTAATCGTAACCACGGTCTAAGAATTGTTGCGGGGTGTAACGATAGATGTCGGCTGACACACGCAAACGACTCAACATATCGGGCAGATTGACTTTGGCAATCACAGCACCTGTGGGACGATGGGTTATTTGAAGTATGGCATCGGCTGCAGCATGGGTGTGATAGAGAATGCGCGAGGTCATAAAGTTGACATGGGCTATTTTACCTACCGAGGCTTCGGCTGCCCGCTTGTTGCCACGCTTGCGTTGGGGAGCTGAGGTGCGGTCGAGAGAGTTCCAGGTTTTATAAGGTGTATAAACAAGTGGGGTACTTTCGTCTACCACATTGTTCCACAACAGCGCTGCATTTTTGTCGGTTATCTGGAAATCGTAGTTTGCCACGTCCATATCTTGTGGGTCTTGCACCTCGCGCAAGGTTACATTGATGTGCTTGGTGTTGCGTAGCAAACTGATGGTGTCGCGCACAGCTCCTTGGTTACCTCCCACTTCTATCAGTTGAGCTTGGGGTTCTGCCACATAGGTGTTTGCCACAAGTTGGTTGCCACTCATGCCTACCCAAAGGGTGTCGAGCGGTGCTTGGGCATTTTCAACAGCAAAGTTTCCTTGACCATCGGCATGGGCTGCATGGTCTAAGTCGTAACGCAAGTTGTGCAGGTCGTCGCCTAACTGGGGCTGAGTGTAGCGAAACTTGGCTCCAGGGGTAAGTAGGGCTTGATTGTAATCTTTTTGAAATGCCACGGCTACTACCTTATATTGTCCTTTGGGCAGCGTGAAGTGCATGTGGTAGCCATCGCGTTTAAAGGGAGATTGTCCGTTGCAAATGGATTCGGTTTGTTGTGCCACTAATTTATCGTTGGCATCATACACATACGCGCTTACGCTGCCTACATGGTCGGGAAACATATTGGCGCGTTGCAAGTTGTAGTCGTAACGGAAGTAGAGGTCGAGACCACACGCGGGATAATCGTCCTCAATGAGCGAGCACGATGCAAAGAGTGTACTCAAGACGAGACTTGCAGCTATGTAGTTAAAGATTTTCCAGAATTTCATATTTCAGTTTTTTGAACTGGATTAAAGGAGCTTTTGGGGAGGGAGGGGATGCTTTTGCCTTTTGAGGCTTGGCTTGCAACCTCTTAGAACACGGCTCCTTGATCGCGTCGGCGCCAAGGACGCACCTGCGTATTTACTTTGATATATTCCTTAAAGCTATCGGCAAATTCATTGGGCTTTTCAGGTGGATTGAGGGGAGAACCCATTTGGGTTACATTGGTTACATCGATGTTGTACCAATTGTTGCGTAACACTCCGTAACGTCCCAAGTAGTTGGCATCAGCGTTTTGGGTGGGATAAACCTCTTTACCACTTACGCTTGGTGTTTCGCCTGCACGCCAAGGGGTGAGGACATCGCCAAAATGCTTGATGGGTACACCAAAATAACTGACGCCACCTTTATAGACTAAAATCTGTCCTAAATTCAGCAACTTGTTGATGTAACGCGGATCATCATTGGGACTGTTAAACTCAATTGTTTTTTCTTTGTTATCCGTTTTGTCCACATACTTCAGCTTCATAACCTTGATGCCCCCTGAGTAGGGATAAGAATAATCGTTTACGCTGCGCCATTCAAAGCTCACATCGTCTGCCGTGGGTAAGGCATGGGGCATGTCTCCATTGGGATAGGCTTGGTTGAGCCAAGCATCTATTGCCCATTCGCTTTCGGCTATGTGTCCTTTTATGTGAGCTTCGAGGAGCTCTTTGGTGTAGACTTTACTTTTATCGGAGTGTATGGTGTAGAGGTCTTGTCCATCGCCCACTTGCACCTTTAAAACAACACGGGTCAGTTGGTTGAGCTTCATATTGCTCACGCTATTCGTGTTTTCAAAGCAATACTGGGGTTTATCGTCACCCATGTTGTCTTGGGGAATGATTTCGTTGGTAGCGATGGTGTCGAAGTCTTCTTTTTGATACGTTTTAGAGTTAGGCGATTCACCCCAATAGATGCGATAAAGGGGTTGCTCTTGTTCTTTATCTTTTACTTCCTTTACGGGTACGGAACCTACAAAACGATAGGGGTTTGACACCTGGGGGTCGTTTGTTCCCAGTTCTATCCACTTTTCTATGTTCTGAATGTTACGCACCACATAGGTTTTTTTGTTGGTTAAGTCCAGCTTCCAGCCCAACACTTTCCATTTCAAAGTTTTGTTGCTTTCTGCCAACACAATGTTATTATCGGTCACCACACCTTCTTTTTTCGAAACGGTTACCTTTGCCATGCAACGTTCCACAAACACATCGGCTGCTGGATTTGACTTGGCTTGTGACAGGGTGGAATAAAAGCTTTTCGTCACATTGGGCAATATGATGCGTGAGTTGTTTTTATTGGGCATTGTACTTCCGCCAGGACTGGTTGATAAGGGGGCGTTAATCATGAGTAAGCCTCCATTGCCTATTACTCCATCTACAGTTCCTGTGCAGTAGTTCTTTTCCAAGTCTGCTAAGTTTGTGCCTTTAAACACAAACTCGGGTTGTCCGGGTATAGTGATGGTAGCGTTCTGATTATCTGTGGCAATCTTTATGGAATTATGATCGTTGAGAATAACCAGAACGTATATATTGTCGTCTATCTTTGTAGACATGTTTTTTCCTACTGAAACAAGTGCAGAAATTTGTCCTTTCGTATCGGTGCCATTTACTGCATTTAATTGTATGTTATCAAACTCGTAAGCTGAGTTGAATTTTGCTTTTCTCTCTTCAGTTCCGTTATAGAGCAATACTTTTGCATTGTATACCGTGTATTCTTTTGAATCGCCATCAGACACGCTGTCGTCTTGTGTAGCTCGCATGCCCATGCCCATAGGCAGGTGAATGGCAAGCTTCAAGTAGCCTCCATCTGCGAGTACGGGTTTGCGAGCCTCATCTTCCTCGATGCTGCTACTGCAAGCTCCGAACCCTAAAAAGCTCATGAGCAAAACGACTATGAATACAGGGTATTTCATTGATAATGTTTCTTTAAAAAAACGAGTGGGTAAGCTTGTGCCTACCAAGGTGGGCAAGCGGCTTACCCACTCGTGATGTTTGTTAGCTTGAAAAAGCTATGTAAGGGTTAGAGTTCTTCAACTTGTGTACGCTTTGCCCATGAGAGGACGTTGATGCGAACGGCGATGTAGTTATAGAAGTCATCATCAGGAGTACCGTCTACTCCAGGAACTACAGGACTACCGATAGCTGAAATCTTGCTTACAGAAATATCATACCAGTTGTTACGGAGCACACCATAACGACCAAGATAGTTGTTTGATCTTTCTGTAATATCTAAACCTGGATAAATTTGTGCAGTTGTTGCACCCTGAGAAGGCTTTGTTGTTGGAGCATTGGTTTCTTCATTCCAAGGAGTATCATCTTTACCGAAGTGTTTGATACGGATGGGATAATATGCACAACCATCTTTGTAAGAAACAAGTTTGCCAAGATTAAGAGCTTTAGCCAAATCTTCGTTTGACATTGATGCTCCACTTGGTAAATTAGCTTTCTTGAATTCTTCCGTGCCAACTGTCACCGTGAAATCAGTCAAGTGAATCTGACCATCAGCAGCATCACGTGCATAATCATACTCTGTTGATGAATTCATATCAAACGTCAAGCTTGTAACAGATGCTTTTTTTGTAGGAGTTTCTTTACTCTTAACCCAAGCTTCTACATTAGGCTCACGCAAAATAGCTTCTTTGATACGCTTTTCAAAATCGGCTTGCTTATAAAGACGCGAATTATCACCATTGAAAGTATAGAATGTTTCTGCTGTGTTATTCTCATCAGTAAGTTGTACCTTAACCATTACGCGAGTAGTACCCTGCTTTACCTGATGGTCTACATCAAATGTATTCTCGAAACAGTACTTCGGATTATCTGAACCGAATGTTCCAGTGAAGTCCGTCTTATTTGATGGAAGATAAGTGAAGTTTAAAGCGTCGAATGAACTATAGTTAGGATCCTCTGCCCAATAAGTTCGATAAAGACTCTTACCTGTTTTTACTTCGTTGCTTCCTACGAAACGATAACCATTAGTAACTTTTTCTGACTTAAGACCATTCCAAGTTGCTGCATGTGTATTCGTTGTGTTACGAACAAGATAAGAACTATTGTTTGTAACATCCAAATCCCAACCTACGATTTTCCAATGAATATCCTTATCCTCTTTACCGATGAAACGAACGTCACTATTACTTGTTGAAGGCGAACCTGCTGCTTTTTTAATATTAAACTCGAGTTTCTCACCATTACTTTGAGCCATCGTAACTTTAGCTACGGCACGCTCAACGTAAACATCTGTTGCAGTATTCTTCTGAGCTTCTGCTTCGGTGTGATAAACGGATTTAGTGAAGTCAACTAAAGTAACCACATTACCATCAGGAGCTGTAGAACCACCTCCAGCTTTTGTTGCCAAGGGTGCATTGGTCATTAGTAAACCTTTCGATTTAAAATCTGACGAAGACACTGCAAGTTTCTGCAAGAATGCAAGACCTTTACCTGCCATATCTTTTCCATCAACAGTCAATGATTTTCCATCATTTGTAATATTAAGAAGTCCATTGTCGTTAAGAACTACCAATGCGTAGAGATTATCTCCTGTATAACCTGTTCCTGGAGTCTTATCATCCAATTTTGAAATAATACGTGTCGTAGTCGTAATTTGATTGGGATCATCTTTATAACCATCCATACCTACATTAAGGTCGTAAGCACTGTGGAATGTCGCATCACCCTCTTTGCTTCCTTGGAAAAGGACTAACTTAGCATTGTTCACGTGATACTCCGAAGCCAAACCATCATCGAAGGAGTCATTTGCACGACTAGAATTAGAACTTGAGGGAAGATTAATAGACACCTTGGCATAACCACCCTCGATAGCAGGAGAGAAACCGCCACCATTTGCATTAACAGTCACGTCGTCGCTTGAACACGCGTTGAAGCCGATAGCCAAAGCCATCAAAGCTACGGGAAAGAAAATTTTCTTCATGTCGCTGTGAAATTAAGTTATTATTGTTGTGAATTAATTGATTTCAAAAAAAGAGTTGTTACTTTTTAAGTTGTGAGAGAATGTGGAGTGCTTCGGTTGCCTCCGAGATGCCCTTCTGCGCTGCCACTTCAAAGAAACGGCGGGCAGTGGTAAAGTCACCTAATTTGGCAGCTAAGACACCACGCGCATATTGACTTGCAGGTAAATCGCCTGCATTATAAAGCAAGGCTTTGGCTTCGGCCAGCTGATTTGCCTCAAGTGCAATATTGGCTGCATTGAGGTTTGCCGCAGGAGAGTCGGGATAAAGACGAGCTGCAGTTTGCATCACTTCTTTGCGCTCGGCAGACTGTTCGCCATAGGTTAAGGCTACTAAGTAAAGTTCGTTGGGCGAAAGTTGCTCGGGATGCTTTTGATATACTGCCTTTGCCTCTTCCACCGTAAAAGGACGGATGGTGTAGTTGACCGTGTAGTCGGAGTGACGTAAAGCAGGATACCAGTTTTGCAACATATATTTATAGGTTGCAGGGAAGGCTTTGCGAATTTTTGCCTCGCGCTTGTCCTGGTCAGCCTCAGATTGAATGAGCTGCAATATTTCTTGTCGGTGGTCAATGCCCGCAGAGTCTTTTACGTAACGCTGCAAACCTTCCCAATCCTCGGGGGTAGCTTCTACACTAAAGATGTTGGCAGGCAAGGACATGAGTTGCGACACATAGTCGCGCAAGGCTGCAGCACGTCCGTTCGCTAAACGCACATTGTTGGCATACGAACCTTCGGGCGAAGCGTAACCATGGATGTCAATGTGGGTGATGGTGGCATTTACCTCTTTCTTTACCACATCAATGGTCTCGACAATCTTTGCCAACTCACGGGGATTGTTGCGATAGCTTAGATGTATCTCGGTGCGGTTGACGGGGAAGTCTAAGTAAGCACGTCCCTCTAACTTATAGGTCTTGACCGTGGCAACTGGCTCGATGTAGCACAAGGGGTAGATAACTGCCAAGGCATTGACTTCGGGCAACTGGGGTACTTCATTCCAAGTGCCTAAGAGTTTGGGAGTGGCAGACTTTGCCAAATCGCCCCATCCACAACCGCAACTATCGGTAACCATAATAATCTGTGCACCTGCCATCCAGGGTTGACAAGGCACGGAACCTTGATAGGCGATGAGACCTTTGTGGGCATGCTCAATGGTATAAGCCTGTTCGGTGGCAGGACGCTTGAGACGGCGATAGAGCTTTTGACGCTCTTTGCCATTTACCACAATGGCTGGGAAGGCTGTGGCACTGTCGCCCTTGGTAACCACTGGGGTAAACACCAAACTGTGGCATTTGCTCAGACTAACGTGCGTTAAATCGACCGTTAGGTCTAACACCAAGGCTTTGCCCTCTTGTGCTATTTTGTGTAAGACGATGATGTCGGTGGGCAACTGCGCATGGGTGAATAAGGGCAAGAGCAAGAAGAGTATACTAATGATATAGCGTGTCATAAAGAATAAGAGTTTGTGGGTTGGCAAGTGCTATTTGACTGCCTCTCCCATGGGTTCAGAACAAATAGCTAAGCGAAATGCCTGCTTGGGTCAGTCCCCAATAGTTCTTTTTTTCGTGCTTGATAACCGAACCGCATTCGGTGCAAGGATAACTTTTGTGATTGAGTCGTAACCAACCGCCTCCTATGGTACCTTCGATATTCCAATGGGTGGCAAAGGGCCAACTGAAACCATAACTTATGCCTAAGCCTGCGCCACGACCTTGCACCCGTTTGTTATCGGCATCAATGATGTTTTTACCTCCGAAAGCATGTACATTCGAGATGTTGTAGCAAACAAAGGGAACGTGCAGTCCGACAAAGTTTTTGTAGTATGCCTCACAAAACCAATATCTCAGTTCAGGAAATACGCGCAAGTGACGAAACGAACGTCCATACGACCCATCAGCCTTTTGATGTTTGAAAGGATTGAGTCCGACTTCGCAAGCTAAAGTAAAGCGGAATGACAAACGAACTTCGGCTCCGATGTTGGGCGTCATGGGCAATGCTACACCCCAATAAAGCAAATTGGACTTTAGAGCTACAAGTAAGGTATGGTCGTTCATCATACGTCCCTTTTCGGTAGCAATTTGCCAAGGTGCCGAAGTAGCAGAGTCCGCATCAGCCTCGCGAAATTGCACAGCCACCGTTGTATCGGTAACCAACACGGGTAACGAGTCGTTTACGGTCTCAACCTGTGCCCATAAAGGCATGGCAAAACAGCATGCCATCCATGCCACGACTGTTACAAGCCATTGGCGCAAGCATCGGCTGCAAGGGGTGCGATATGTGAGTTGTTTATTCTGCATCGTTGTTAGAATCGCATTATACAAAGCGTTCAGACCTCAGAGAATGACCTACGATTAAGGGAATAGGTTATGCCTTCCAAACAGCTTATGCTGGGGAATGCCGACTGGGGTTTTCAAAAATGAAAGAGTTACTCTGTTCGCTCTGTAATTTTAGTATAAGAGTGTTTGTGTTAGCTCACCTCAACCAAGGTCTGTTGAATGTTGTATTGGTAGACCAATGGTTTAGTTTAGCTGTGTTTTATAGGGTGCGTCAGTCATTGTCACACGTTGTAGGGTAAGCGTGTTTCATATAATGACAATTTGCAACATCCGCGCTCGTTTTTCTCTCGTTTTGATAACGTTTCGTGTATTCACAACCTTTAAATAGTTAGGAATAATTTGTTATCGGATGCAAAGGTATAGATTAAATTCTAATTTCAAAATATTTTTGCTACATTTTTTGCAATCTTATGATTGCAATTACCCCCCCCCTAAAAGGTAAGCCTATAGAAAGCTTTATTTTATTTACAAATAAACCACAAAAAAAGAAAAATAGGATACTTCAAACGAGTTAACTAAAACGATTTCGCGAGTTAGTTAAACTAATTTCGCGAGTTAACTAAACTATTTTCGCGAGTTAGTTAAATCATTTTCGCGAGCTAACTGCTATTTGTTTTTTAGTCAAAAATGACCATCAATTATTTTTTTTTGAATTTCCATAAATAACCCCTTTCGGGGTCGGGCTAGCGCATGAAGTATAGGAAAAACTTCGAAAAATCCCTTGCAAAGTATTACTATATTACTTTGCTGTTTAATATGGTAATACTTGCCCCTTTAATACGTATTTCTTTGCCAAGTATTACTATAATACTTTTTCAACACACAAATTCTGCTTTTTTCGACCAAAAAGTCTATTGATTAACTCGACCAAGTTAATTGATTAACTTTGCCTTTTCTATTGATTAACTCGTACGTGTTAATTGATAGACTCGAAAAGGGAATATTGAATACGGATTTTGAACACCCTACCCGAAAGAGGTTATTTATGGAAATTCAAAAAATAATTCATGAACATTTATGGCTCATTGATGGACACAAATATAAATTAAGTATTAAGTATTAAGTATTACATTCTATTGAGGTCTTCATGCGCTAGCCCAACCCCGAAAGGGGTTATTTATGGAAATTCAAAAAAAATAATTCATGAACATTTATGGCTCATTGATGGACATTTATGACTAAAAAAACAAAGACATTTTTGCCCCCCGAAAAAAACAAACAAAACAAACAAAAAATGGAAATTCATGACCTCAAAACATAATTCTATTTTTGAAGTCATAAATTTCCATGAATCATTCTTGCCTCAAAAGGCTAACGCAACATTTACTTAATGTTACCAACCTTAATAAGGTACTCAGCAATTTGCACGGCATTGAGCGCAGCACCCTTACGAATTTGGTCGCTTACCAACCAAAGCGTAATGCCATTGGGGTTAGCCAAGTCCTTACGAATGCGTCCTACATACACAGGATCCTTACCCGCTAAGAAGAGAGGCATAGGATATTCCTTCTTTTCAGGATTGTCCATCAACACCAAACCCTCGCCCGAAGCAACCGCTTGCTTCACAGCATCCACCTCAAGAGGCTGCTCGGTTTCAATCCAAATAGCCTCAGAGTGAGAACGGAGCGAAGGAACACGCACACAAGTGGCAGAAGTAAGTACGTCTGAGTGCATAATCTTCTTAGTCTCATTATACATCTTCATCTCCTCCTTGGTGTAACCATTTTCTTGGAACACATCGATTTGAGGAATAACGTTGAAAGCAAGCTGATAAGCAAACTTGTTAACTGTAACAGGGTCGCCAGCCAACACTTGACGATATTGTTCCATCAACTCATCCATTGCAGCCTGACCAGCACCACTGGCAGCTTGATAAGAAGCTACGTGCACACGCTTGATGTGGCTCAGCTTTTCGATGGCTTGCAAAGCAACAACCATCATGATGGTGGTGCAGTTAGGATTGGCAATGATGCCACGCGGACGCTCGAGTGCATCAGCTGCATTGCATTCAGGCACTACAAGAGGCACATCCTCGTCCATACGGAAAGCAGAAGAGTTATCGATCATTACCGCGCCAAACTTTGTGATGTCGGCAGCATACTCCTTAGAAATGCCAGCACCAGCCGAAGTGAAGGCAATGTCTACGCCCTTAAAATCGTCGTTGTGCTGAAGGAGCTTCACCGTATACTCCTTGCCACGGAAGGTGTATTGCGTGCCTGCACTACGGCTTGAACCGAAGAGCAAAAGATTGTCGATGGGAAAGTTGCGCTCTGCCAATACGCGGAGAAATTCTTGACCTACGGCACCACTGGCGCCTACAATAGCTACATTCATTTCGTTGATTTGTGTATTTTTTAGCTGTTGCAAGCCTTCTTTGCTTTCGCAATGTGGCTACACAACGGCTCCTTAGTTGCAAAATGTTAGTGACTTTAATATTTTGGTTACAGAACGTAAAGTGCGTTCTTTGGCTGCAAAATTACAATATTTTTTGCGAAAGAACGGCTTTTTCGGCTATTTGTGCACAGAATAAGACATTAAATGATAGTTTTTTTGCAATTTTGCAAACGTAATTGCGCATTATGCAGTGCTAAGCACCTGTAAAGTGCCTATTTAGATACTCCCTAACAGTAACCCCAAAAACAAAACGCATTGATTACCGACCCCACTTGGATATTCCTAATTGTACTGGGCATCATACTTTTTGCGCCCATGCTACTTGAGCGCCTACGCATTCCGTCGATTGTGGGAATGATATTTGCGGGCATACTTATAGGTCCGCATGGCTTTGGTGTGCTCGAACGCGACGGCAGTTTTGAACTCTTTGGCAAAGTAGGACTCTATTATATTATGTTCCTTGCCTCGCTCGAGATGAATCTGCAAGACGTGCAGCGCATTAAAGGGAGGGCACTCACCTTGGGCTTGCTGAGTTTTGCCATCCCCATGGCTATTGGCTATGCTGCTAACACCATGCTATTGGGCTTTGGTGTGGCTGCAGCAACCTTGGTGGCAGCAATGTATGCCTCGCACACACTGATAGCCTACCCCATTGTGATGCGCTACGGTTTGTCGAGACTGCCCAGTGTGAGCATTGCTGTGGGAGGAACCATTGTGGCAGACACGCTAACCCTTTTGGTGCTGGCTGTAGTGGGCGGTATGTTTAAGGAACATGTTACGGGACTTTATTGGGTATGGCTGGTAATTAAGGTGGTGCTATTGGGTGCGCTTATTATATATACCTTTCCACGTATGGGACGTTGGTTCTTCCGCCGTTACGATGAAAGCGTGGTGCAATATGTGTTTGTGTTGTGTCTGGTGTTCTTAGGTGCAGGACTGATGGAACTGGTGGGCATGGAAGGTATCTTAGGAGCCTTCTTGGTGGGTATTGTGCTCAACCGACTGATTCCACCCAGCTCTCCACTCATGAGTCACATTGAGTTTGTGGGCAATGCCTTGTTTATTCCTTATTTCTTAATAGGTGTGGGCATGCTCATTAACTTAGGGGCTTTGGTAGAACACAGTGGGGCTATCTTAGCAGCTTGCGTAATGGTGGTGGTTGCCTTGGTGAGCAAATGGAGTGCAACGTTTGTAACACAAAAGGTGTTCAGTATGACGCGCAACGAACGACGCTTGATGTTTGGCTTAACAGGCTCACGCGCTGCTGCGACCTTGGCTGTGGTGTTGGTGGGTTATAAAATTATTCTGCCTGATGGCAGCCGACTCTTAGGCGATGATGTGCTGAACGGAGCAATGGTACTGATTTTAGTAACCTGCGTGGTAAGTTCAATGATTACGGAGAACACTTCGCGCCAAATGGCTTCGCTGAGTCAAAAGGGCTTACCAACGGTGGGAGATGCTGAAGATGCTGAATTGCATGCCATGGTTCCTCCGAAGGATGCACCCGACCGCATCTTAATAGCCTTGCGCTATCCCGAAATGGTGTGTCAGTTGGTAGACCTTTCGCTGATGTTGCGCACACCGCACTCAGTTGCTCCACCCATTGCTTTAAATATTGTGTTAGAAGATGAACCTTCTGCCCGACAGAGTGGAGAGGAACAATTAGACTTGGCTGTGAAACATGCAGCAGCCACAAACATCCGCATTCAAAAGTATCAACGTTGGTCGGTAAATGTGGCAAGTGGCATTTCGCATACCATTAAAGAACGCGATGTGAGCGACTTGGTATTGGGCTTGCACCAAAAGGCTCGCATCTCTGACTCTTTCTTTGGCAAACTGAGTACAGACCTTTTGGCTTCGGTGGATAGACAGATTTTTATTCTCCGTGCCAACATTCCGCTTAATACGGTGCAGTATTTGCACATTTTGGTTCCACCTAAATCGGAATTTGAGCAAGGCTTTGCCCAATGGATGGACCGCATTGCCTTGATAGCCCGTCAGCTGAGTTGTGGCATTACTGCCTATTCAACAGGCGATACGCTAACGGCTATGGAGCAATATTACACCCAAACAGAAAAAGGTATTCCCCTGCTTTGCGAGGAATACCATTCGTGGAACGACCTTGTGCCTTTAGCTCATCAGTCGCGACAAGACCATCTTACCGTCTTTGTTTGCGCTCGCCGAGGCACGGTGTCTTATCATAATTACATCGACCGTCTTCCCGACCAGATGGAACGCTACTTTAGTTCAAGAAACATCTTGCTGGTGTTCCCTAAAAAGAATAAGTGTTAGACGGGGTGGAAGGAGGCAACTCCTCAACACAACGCACAAAAAAAGGCTTGCGATTGCAAGCCTTTTTTTGTGCATTACTTTTATTATTTGCAACAAGCGCAAGGCTTGAGCTGCTTAAAGAAGTCGTTACCCTTGTCGTCAACAAGAATAAATGCGGGGAAGTCCTCAACGGTAATCTTCCAAATAGCTTCCATGCCGAGTTCGGGATATTCCACGCACTCGATGCTCTTGATTGAGCTTTGAGACAGAACGGCAGCTACACCACCAATGGTACCGAGATAGAAACCACCGTGCTTTTGGCAAGCTTCAGTAACAACATCGCTGCGGTTACCCTTTGCAATCATTACGAGACTTGCACCGTGGTCTTGGAACTCATCAACATAGGGGTCCATACGGTTAGCAGTGGTGGGACCCATTGAACCACAGGGATAACCCTCGGGAGTCTTGGCAGGACCTGCATAAAGAATGGGATGATTCTTGAAGTAAGCAGGCATTTCCTCGCCAGCATCCAAACGAGCTTTGAGTTTGGCGTGTGCAATGTCGCGAGCTACAATGATGGTACCCTTCAAATTAACGCGGGTGCTAACAGGATACTTTGAGAGTTCTGCACGAACAGCATCCATACCCTTGTCAAGGTCAATTTCGATACCCTTGCCACCTTCGCCCGGTTTGCGAAGTTCTTCGGGAATGAGTTCGGTAGGATTCTCATCCATCTTCTCAAGCCAAATACCATCCTTATTGATTTTAGCCTTGATATTGCGGTCGGCAGAACAGCTAACACCCATACCAATAGGACAGCTTGCGCCATGACGAGGCAAACGAATGACACGGATGTCGTGAGCCAAATATTTACCACCGAACTGAGCACCCAAACCAATCTTGTGTGCTTCGTGAAGGAGTTTCTCTTCCAAATCGATATCGCGGAAAGCACGACCTGTTTCGTCGCCAGTAGTAGGCAAGCTGTCGTAGTACTTAATAGAAGCCAACTTCACAGTGAGCAAGTTCTTTTCAGCACTGGTACCACCGATAACAAAAGCAATGTGGTAAGGAGGACAAGCAGCAGTTCCGAGCGTCTTCATCTTCTCAACGAGGAAGGGAAGGAGCGTACCCTCATTTTGGATAGTAGCCTTAGTCATGGGGTAGAAATAGGTTTTGTTGGCAGAGCCACCACCCTTTGCTACCATAACAAAGCGGTATTCATCGCCTTCGCAAGCTTCGATGTCAATTTGTGCGGGGAGGTTGCAACGTGTATTTACCTCATCGTACATATTGAGCGGAGCATTTTGTGAATAGCGGAGGTTGTCTTGTGTATATGTGTTATACACACCTAAGCTGAGTGCTTCTTCGTCCTCGAAGTCAGTCCACACACGCTGTCCCTTTTCACCATGGATAATGGCAGTACCTGTATCTTGGCAGAAGGGAAGGATGCCCTTAGCAGCAGTTTCGGCATTGCGAAGGAACTGAAGTGCTACGTACTTATCGTTTTCTGAAGCTTCGGGATCTGAAAGGATTTTAGCTACTTGCAAGTTATGTTCACGACGCAACATAAATTCAACATCGTGGAAAGCTTGTTGAGCCAACTGTGTGAGGGCTTCTTTTGAAACCTTCAAGATGGTTTTACCTTCAAACTCACCCGTGCTTACGCCTTCTTTACCAATAAGGCGATATTCTGTGGTGTCTTTGCCCAACTGAAACATGGGCGCATACTTAAACTCAGGAGTTGTTGCCATAGTTTTTATCTGTTGTAGAATACAATAATTTCTTATGCGAAACAAAGTTAGTGCAAACCGAAAGCATAGCAAAATAAAAAAGCAAGTTTTTTTATTTTGCTTTGCTGAGGTGCAGCCTAACTTCGCGAAGCAGAGTTAGTACAATTGGGTATAAGCGAACAACCTTTTATTTTTTAGTCAAAAATGTCCATAAATTTTTTTAGTCAAAAATGTTCATAAATTTTTCGTGATGTATATGCGCTACGCGATGA
>UQPD01000056.1 GCA_900542795.1 uncultured Prevotella sp.
TTATTACTTGTATACACATAGTTTGTATTACTTATTACCTATTACTTATTACTTGCAAACACATAGTTTGTATTACTTATTACTTATTACTTCTTACTTGATTTCAATTAGTAATTTTTTTTGTTTTCTTGTGTTACAAAATAGAACTACTTACGTTATATATATAGAACATCAAAAATAAACAATGGCAGACACAGCTGATAAGAACACTGTGCTCAATGCCTTTCAACGCTTGAAGGGACGGTTGCGACAAATGGCTGCACGTATAACAGGTGATGAAATTTGTGCTGACGATGTGTTGCAAGACGCTTTTGTGAAGTTGTGGGTCAGGCGGAGCGATATTGGTTCGGACAATGAGGCTTGTGCTTTGATGACAACTACGGTTCGTAATCTGAGCATTGATGAAATACGACGGCAAAAACATTTGGCGTGTACGTCTGTAGATGAACAATGTGAGGAACCGCCTGATGATGCTTATGAACTACAACGTGCTGCAGAAGAACGTTTGCGTAAAATTGAACTGATTATAGCACAAAGGCTGACTCCTGTGCAACGTCGCATTTTACTGATGCGTGATTGTGATGGATTAGATTACGATTATATTGCGCAGAAACTTCAAATGCAAGCTGCTGCCGTGCGTATGCAGTTGTCGAGAGCGAGAAAGGTGGTTAGAGACATTTACAGAGAGCAGGAAAATGGGCTTTCTTGATAGAAGCCTTTCCTAAAAAACTTCTCTGAAACAAAATTCGTTATGAAGAGTAATAAATTACAGATTATAGGCGAGGAGCAAAATCCACAACTAACACGTTGTGAGGCTTTGGACTTGGTTGATCGCTATTTTGACGCTCAAACAACGGAGTTTGAGGAGCTGATGCTTAAGAACTATGTTGTGAACGAGGGGCGTGAAGATGCTGCGTTTGATGAGGTGCGTGCGCTTATGGGACTTATGGTTTATGCAAAATCACATGTTTCTTTGAAAAAGCCTTCAGTTGAACAACATGCTGATGAGCAGATAGGCGCAAGAAATGTTCATGAGAAGATGTTCTGTGAGGACGTGATCCTTCGGAAGTCTCGTTGGACAGTTGTGCGGAAGGTGGCTGCGATTGCAGCTGTGGTGTGTGTAGTTGGTGGAGCTGCTTTAGCTGTAACACATTATAAGATGCAAAATCAGTGCATTGCTTATGTTGATGGGCATAAAACAACGGATAGGGATGAGGTGGTGCGTGCCATGCATCAATCTGTTGCAGATGTGGGATTTAACGAAGGAGATGCAGTGGTTAAAGATCAGTTGCACGATATGTTTAATACGATAAACCAGATAGAATAATCGAAGTTATGAACAACAGTATTCGAAAATATCATTTTATATTCCTATGGCTCATGGCACTTTTTCTGCCTTTACAGGTTTGTGCGCAAAAGGGCTTGAATGTGAATGCACTGTTTGGCGGACATTATCGTAAACAGCGTGAGGTTACCGAAGTGTTGATGAAGGGACGACAGTTAGAAAGTTACAAGCTTACACTGTTTAGAAGTTTGACTTTACCTGTGGCTACCGCACATGCTGCACGTGTGGAGACTTTGGTTCGTGCTGATGCAAAAGCTGCTATCGATAAAGAGGCTGCTTTGCGAGGACAACACCTTTATTATGGCTTTTATCAGTTGCGGCCCGTGGGACATACGCGACGCTATTTGTTTTATCGAAACAACTCTTTGCGAAATGTGGGGGCTAAGCAAGCAACCGTTACGCTTATCTATATGGAGGGGCAGGCTACGCTTGATGAACTCAGACATACTTTTGGTAAACAACGGTAAAGGGGCTAATCTTTTAAAAAAAACAATTTTGAGATTTTTGATTTACTCCATCATTATGAAGAAATTTATTATATTTTTCCTATTAAGCCTTGCATCAATTTGTGTTTTAAAGGCTTATGCTCAGGACATTATAGCATCCGACACGGTGCGTACCCTTCGTCCTGACAGTGTAATTGTGATTGAAAGTGACTCTGTTACACAAATGTGTGTGTATGGACGTTTGAATGATCCTAATTATCGCATGGTTTACACTGTGAGTAAACCTACAGATGCTTATACGCAAATTGAAGAACATAATTCAAAGTGGGACTTTACGTTGCCCTTTCAAAAGACTGAGCCTGCAAAAGGCAAAGATATTGTGTTTAATGGTTTTGACATGATGCATCTGGGTGTGATGTTGCCTATTGATAAGACGAATGTTGTGAAGAGCAATGTGGGACTTAACGTGGGTGGCGATTTGGTAAACGTAGAGTTCGTTTTGCCCAATCGTAAGAATCACTTCTTTATAGGTGTGGGGGCTGAAGCGAACTTGTTGTGGCAAGATAAGAGTGTGGCTTGGCAAAAGCTGGATGGCAAACTTACTGCAAACGCTTATAGGGCTGATAGTTATAAACATCGTTCGCTTTTAAGTTATACGGCTCTCACCTTACCTTTGTGTTATCAGCACGATTTTGGACGTGAGTTCTTTGTACGTTTGGCGGTAATTCCGCAGTATGTTGTTGCTGCGCATGTCGTTAATCATTACAAAATAGCGGCTTGCTCTTACACAGATAAGTATAAAAATTTGCCTATAAATCGTTTTAACTTGGCTTTCCGTATTGATTTTGCTACGCAAAGTGCTGGAGGCGTGTATGTGCAGTATATGCCCTTCAATACGTTTAAGGATGGTAATCCTGCGAACTTTAAAATGTTGAGTGTAGGTTGGACTTTATAATTTTAAAAAAAAGTATCACTATGTCAGTTCATATGTATATATTGTCTGCAGCATTGCTGTTTGTTGCAGCACCCATGGCGCATGCGTCGGCACCCGAATCTGTTAGTGCATGTTCTAATGACACATTGGTCAATGTTGAGAAAAAGGAATGTTGCATTTCCTCATCCGATACGATTTCAACTAAAAGTCATAAGGTAGTGTTGCATCGTAGCAAAAAAAATACGAAACATAAATATTTAGGAAGCTTGGGGCTTTATGGTGGTTTTTTGCATCCATTAGGTGCTCCGCAATGGATGCAGACAAATATGGCAGCATCTAACGAAATTGGTTTTGAGCTTGAATTATATCGTTCGTATAATAGCAAGCGCAATCGCTACTTCTCATTGGGATTAGACTTTGATTGGCGCAACTATCGTACTACAGGACGTCAACGCTTTGTGCAAGACGAGGCTGAAAATTTGGTTATGACGAGCTATCCAACCGAAGCGAGTCACACTTATAGTTCGCGCATAAAGACTTTTTCGGTAGGCATTCCTTTGCGTTATAACTTTGTTTTGCCCAAACATTGGCGTGTTGATGTTGCTGCTGTGGTACGTTTCAATACTTTTGCTACGGCTGAGAGTTATTATGATGTGCCTGATGCAGCTATGCAAGTAAATCATCATGTGAAGGAGAGTTACTCACATCTACATCAAACCCCTGTAAGTGTTGACTTTAAGGCACGTTTGCTTTGGCGTTTCATAGGTATGTATGCCACCTATAGTCCTTGTCGCGTGCTTAATGCTGACTATGGTCCAAAGTTCACACCTTTTTCTGTCGGAGCAGTTTTCTCTTTATAAAACATAAGGGTGGTTCTAAGAATGTTGATTTTTAATTGCTAAAATCAGCATTCTTAGAACCATCCTTTTTTTAATAAGTACATAAAAAGCCCCGCCCTCACGGAAAATGTTGGAACTTGAAGCTATGAGAAACGTGAGAAGCGGAGCCGAGGCGTGTGCGTTAGCCAGACCATGAATCGCGGTTTATGAAGATAAACCCTGGTTACGCACACATTTTCATCTCAAAAAATATAAGCTTGTGTATTTAAGCATGAAAAAGTATGAATAGCATTACAACAGCTCAAACCTTTCCTTTAGTTTGCTGTAGTATCTGCGCGAAACTGTAAGTTCTATGTTTTCGTAGGGCGGACACATGCGGCAGCGTTGTGAGTTATTTTCAACAGCGGCCAAATAGGTAAGGTTTATAATACATGTGTTGCTAATGCGCACGTAGGCGGGATGTAGTGCCAACAAGTTGTCGGCTGTTACGCCTTTCTTTAGCAAGTGGTTGGTTCGGTCAGTGAGTGTGAGCTGCCATGTGCGAAACTCGCTTTGGTATACAAACATCAGTGTCTGTTCCATGCTAACCAAAAGTAGTTCGCTCATTGTTTGCATTGCCATGCGTTGTGGGGTATCGTCAGCGCCAAATCCTTTAATCTCTTTAGTTGCTGGCACTTCCTCAACCAATCTGTCCATTACCGTGTTCAGTTCGCTCAACTTGTAGGGTTTTAACAAGAAGTCGAAAGCCTGTTGGCGTATGGCATCAATCATATAGTTGGAGAAGGCTGTGTAGAAGATGGCTTTAAATGAGAAGTTTACTCTGGGGCGAATGCTATCGAGAAATTCAAGTCCTGTCTTCCCAGGTACCTCTACATCGAGAAATAACGCATCGGGTCGCATTTCAATGAGCGGAAGGGTTGCATCGGTGTAGTTAGTAAATGTGCATACTTCCTTCACGTCCTCGCGTTGTCTGAGATCGTCTGCCAATGTGTTAAGCGACATGACATTGTCGTCAACAATAAATATGGTAAGGCCCTTTTTCTCGCTCATTTTTTAATTCTTTGTTAGAAAACTTTGTTGCAATTTGTTGCAAACAAGTTTTTGGAAATGCAATCCAATTTTCAAGTAATGTTTCTTTGTGGCAATGCGTTTTCAAAAATGCTTTAATGCCACAACATTGCTTGGCGTATGGCAATTTGTGGAAATGTTTTGTAATGCTTGTTTTTAAATCTTTGGATTGTGGGTTTAAGTGTAGAGAATGTTATGTGAGGAGTGTTGTATTTTTGTTTTATGACAACAGACTTCTTAACAATAGTCTCTCTTTACTTTTAATTGTGATAGGTTGTTGTTGTGTGCAAATGTACAACTAAAAAACTTAATTTTCATCATCATTTTTCACGAAACGAGCATAGAATGCAATAAACCATATATAGGTTGCATAATTGATGGTATGAGTGGTTTGATTTTGTACATACCTTACCGATGATAAATATAGGTTTATAGCTCTTCAATGTTTAATAAAACATAAAAACGATAACTTTGATAGTACTTTGTATTGCATAGTACCTATGTTTTACATACATTTGCAGCATCAAATCTTTAAAACTGCACACAGTTATGAATGTAGACAATGCAAAATCGCAAATGCGCAAGGGCATGCTTGAGTATTGCGTGCTGTTGTTGCTGAGCAAAGAGGCAAGTTATGCCAACGATATTATCGGTCGTTTAAAACAAGCAGAGCTGATGGTTGTAGAAGGCACACTCTATCCGTTGCTTACTCGCTTAAAAAAAGATGGACTTTTGTCTTACGAATGGCGCGAGAGCACCCAAGGTCCACCTCGTAAATATTATGCGCTGACTCCCGAAGGGCGTAATTTCTTACTTGAGTTAGACATTGCTTGGAACGAGTTGGTACGTACGGTTGGTTTGCTTAAAGGCATAGCACCACAGATACCTTTTATAGCCTCTAAAGAGTAGGCAAAACTTTCAAATTCAGCACTCTTTTTACGACAGGAAAGGAAAAAGCAGCGTAAAACTGTTGCAAAATGCCTTTTATGTCGTTTATATAAAAGAGGTGCAATTAAACTAACGCATTCTGTGATAAAGTGCAGCAATGTTACTTGAAACGGAATGCTAACACACATCACAACAATGAAAAAGAATATCACCATCAATCTTTACGGCTCGCTTTATGCCATTGATGAGGATGCGAGCAAATTGCTTGAACAATATCTCGACAATATGCGTTGTTACTTTAGCCAGCGCGAAGGTGGCGACGAAATAGCTGACGATATAGAACACCGCGTAGCAGAACTCTTTAGTCAACTTAAGGCTGAAGGTTGTCAAGCCATTAACATCGACCACGTGCAAGACATCATTACACGTATAGGTAATCCTGAACAAATGGATGACGACACCCTTAATGAGGATTTTGATAACGAAGCTGACCCCACTGCCAATGAAGGCGCAACACCTCCACCTCCTCCTGGAAATAATGCAACAAATGCTGCTGATGCTGAACGCAATTCGTGGTTTAATGGACGCAAGCTATATCGTGACCCACAAGACCAGATGTTAGGAGGCGTTGTTTCGGGACTTTGCAAATATTTTGGAGGCACCGACCCCTTACCTTGGCGCATACTTACCGTGATTCTCCTTATATGCAGTTTTACTGCCGTGGGCATCATTTATCTCATAGCATGGGCGATAGTACCAGCAGCTACCACAGCTGGTGAGCGTTTGCAAATGTGTGGAACCCCCGTTAATCCGCAAACACTTAGCGAAGAACTTATGCGTACGGCACGTGATGCAGCCAATACAATTACTTCGCCTGAGGTGCAAAACAAAGCTCGTAGCTTTTGGGGCACGCTTTTGCGCATCTTCGTTTTCTGTTTGAAACTCATAGGTCTCTTTGTCCTTGCCAGCCTATTCATTGCAGTAATAGCCTGCTTTGTATTGTGGGGTATTGCACTTTCTGAGAGTGGTACCTTTAATGCTACAGATCCCAATGCTTTGAGCAATGCAATGTTTCTTCGTCCCATCATTATATGGGCAGCAGCCATAGCCTTGCTCACAAGTTCTGTTCTCATCATAATTCTCACCACTGTGTTGCTGCGCAGTTTTCTTAAGTCTGCTAATAGTCATCCTCTAAGTAGTGGCACCCGTGCAGCACTTACGGTAAGCTCCATTGTATGTGCCGCCTTAGCGGTAGGTTCAACCATTCTTTATGGTGTATCTTACGATAAGGCACAAGATGAAGCTAGGCAACGTTGTTTCGACCACAATGGTGTATTCATTAAGCCCGATTCTTACAATACGCTTGATATTGCTGGTTGGCAAGTGTTGCAGGCAGAAGGTTGCAACGAAAGTGGCAACTACGTTGAATATGATGACGATTTAAGCTCAGATGGTTCCGATCGTGTGATACTTAGCTTTAGGAAAAAGCGTAATAATACGGCTAAAATGCATGCAGTGCGTCAAGAGTCATTTCCCGCAGGTAATTATCATCTTGAAGCTGTGACCGATATTGATGGTAAGGGCATGCAGTTCTATGCTCAAGACAACAAACAAACGCTTGTCACTGCAGCACTTGATGCTCGTTATCCTGCTCAGCCAGGTAATCTTCGTTCTCTGAGTCTCGATTCGGTCTATGCATTAGGTATTTCCCCTGTAAAATCCACAGCTGCTGATTTTGATGAGGACTATGACGATTGGAGTTTCACACGTTCAGCTTCATTTTATCATGCAGGTGGTCCTCTTACTTATGGTGTACGTGGTTCACTTCCTATAGGTGCCACTCGTGCTCGCATTGCATTATTGCGTGTAGTGAGCGATGGTACTCCTATTGTGCAGCATGCTTCTACGGCTCCTGCTGTAGCCTCAGATTCCACTTCGGCTATAACAGCATCAAAAAACTCCGCTTCGAAATCCACTTCTTCTACTTCAAAGTTGAAGAAGCATTCAAAAGGCAAGAAAAGCCACTAATTAAGAAATTGTTTGTAAAACTTTTTTAGATAACCGTTCCCGGCTGTCACTTTCATTGCTTAGTAATGGGTGGCAGTCGGTTTTTTGTTCGAAGTAACGTGTTTGAAATTTCTTCTTTTGAGAATGGAAAAAGCCTACAAAAAAAATCCCGCTAAATATGTAAAAAAACACATTTAACGGGAGGAAAGTAAAAACGTACAATAATGTTTGCAATGTTGCAAGTTGCGATAGAGAAGTGCTGCAAGTAACTAAGTTCTGTGTTACAGCCAAGAAAAATCCGTTAAACAGAACTTGCGTATCCTGAAAACTTATTGTTTGTTTCTGGTACAAAGGTAGTGTTTGCAGTATCTTAGAGTGCGAAAGTTAGAACATTTTAGTTATAAAGTGTTTCTTGTGTAAAAATTAGTTGCAATGTTTGAACGGATATTTTGAAGTCGTCTAAACTTTTCAGACGAAGTTTAGACGACTTTATTTAAAAGGGTGGTTCTAAAAATCATTTTTTTAGAACCACCCTAAACTCATTTTTTTTCAGGACCATGCTTTTAAAGCACAATTCCCCCTTTTACTTTCCAATACTCTGCACACTTCGGCGCACGTTTTTGTTTATTTCAACAAAGAGGTAGGTAGGTTTGTTGGCAAGGACGTTAGCTTTAACACGTTCGTACTCGCGGTGTGCATATTCCTTGGACTTCTCAAAGGTGATGCGAGACATTTCGCTTTGGCTCTTCTTGGTGCTCATCGAGTCAAGCTTCTCATCGGGGAAGTAGTCGTCGAGGTCAACATCGCCAATCATAGTCGTTTCAAGAAAAGTAAGATGCTTTTTAGCAGAATCGGTGTAGTAGCCTACAAACATATGACCTGGCATTTGCACCAATACGGGGGTAATGTTGATGGCACGTAAAAGCGAGGCAAAAAGCACACTACCATCTACACAGTTAATTTGCGAGGAACTCAGTGCATCTTCAAAGGTGCGTACGCGCTGCGAATACACCACGTTGCTCGATAAGCTGGAGTAAGACACCGAACTATAGCGGAAAGCACGCTTTTGCAACACATACCACAAAGCATACACTTGCTTGTCAACCATTTGTTCGCTGCCTTGGTAACCTACAAAACGGCGTACAATGCGTGTGTTGAGAGCTTCGCGCAGAATTTTGTCGATGAGTGGGTTCTCCTCGTTCACATAGGCTGCATAAAACAAGCGCGTACTTACGTAGCGACGTTTGCCATTGGGCAGTGGTTTGTAATAGCCCAACAAACACTCGTTGATGCTACGTACAGAGAAAGTGCGCACACGTTGTCCCCACGACTTCCCGTTCACTTCAACCTGTGCCGCCACACTGATAGGTTCAGCCTGCTCATTGTTTCGCAAAGCATCATATCGCCAAAGCACATCGGGGTATACAATGTAGTCAGCATCGGGCTTAGTTAGCACAAAGGTGCTAACTGAGCGCGCGTAGAAAGGCGTTTCTGCCAATTCAATGTGTACCACCGTTCCTGCTTTATGGTTGTGTAGCTTAATGGCAAATACCGACTTAGCATTGCCCACGCTTTCGCCCCCTTCTATAGGTTGTATGATTTGTGTGTCGGTGGTTGCCACTGAGAGTATGGCAGAGGGAAAAATGTTGCCACCCAGTTGGTCAACAATTTCAAAATCGTTGTTGAATGGACGTTTAACCACCGCAAACGTAATTGCGCTGATCAAGCATGTCAAGGTCAGCACAACAACGATTATGCGCAAAATGAGTTTGCGCTTAGCTTGTTTAACATTTAGCATTTAAAAGTTTGCTATGGTGTAAAGATAAAGCACGGCAGCAGGAATAGCCAAGAGCGAAGAGTCGAAGCGATCGAGCATGCCTCCGTGTCCGGGCAAGATGTTTCCACTGTCTTTTATGCCAAGTTGGCGTTTAAATAGGCTTTCTACAAGGTCACCCCAAGTGCCAAACACACAAACAGTGATGCCCAGTCCCATCCATTGGGCGAGTGTGAGAAGATTGGGAGCTACTTGCCACAAAGCATAAGCCACCACTAGGCAAAGAATGCCACCCCCTATACTTCCTACCCACGATTTATTGGGCGAGATACGTTCAAAGAGTTTGGCAGGGAAACGTTTGTGCAGCAATGAGCCACAGCAATAAGCTCCCGTGTCGCTCGTCCACAAAAAGAGGAAGATGCTAAGCGGATAGATAGGTTCAAAGAGTGTGCGGTTGGTCAGTGCATCATAGCGGAAAGCCAACACATTGAGCAAGGCAAAAGCCAAGGCCACATACATTTGCGAGGCAAAGGCGTATGCCCAATTCTTTAAGGGATCGGGCTTTTGCAAATAAAGCTCGCTAATGAGCAAGTAAACCACCGAGATGAGGTAGGGGATAAAAGCTTTTGATGGAACGTAGTCGGCACAGAAACCACCAAAAGCCACAAAGAGATAGACCGCTGCCACCGTATTGATGAGGCGGTTTACAGATGCTCCCGCAAAGCGGTTAACATTGGTTGAAAACTCCCACACCGTCAGTCCCGTAATAGCGGCAAAGAGCACAGTGAAGGTAATGGGCGAAAAGAGCGTGCCGCCCACAAGCACTGCCACAAAGACAATGCCTGTGAGGGCACGCACAATAAGGTTATTCATTATCGTTACGTTGATTGGTGTTTTCGGTATTTTGAGCATGTTCGGCAGCAGTTTCGTTGCTGTCTGCTGTTTTTTCAGCATTTTCAGCATGTTCTGCATTTTCAGAAACCATTTGGCTGCCATCAGTTGCATTTTCTGAGGTAGACTCACCCTCTTTCTCCTCGTTCTTAGGAGCACGTTCTTCGGCAAGTTTCAAAGCCTCTTCTTCCATCAGCACATCGGCACGGCTCTTCCAAGGGCGCGGACCAAAGATGTGTTCCACGTCCTCCGTAAAGATAACTTCGCGGTCTACTAACAAGTCAGCCAACTGATTGTGTTGCGCAGCATGTTCTGTAAGCAACTGTTTTGCGCGGTTATATTGTTCGGTAATGAGGCGTTGCACCTCAGCGTCAATTAACTCGGCAGTATGTTCAGAATAGGGCTTCGTAAAGTTATACTCGCTCTGTGTGTTATAATAGCACACATTCGAGAGCTTTTCGCTCATACCCAAATAAGCCACCATGCCATAGATGCGTTTGGTAACACGTTCAAGGTCATTGAGTGCACCACTCGAAACGTGACCTGTAAAAAGTTCCTCAGCAGCACGTCCACCCAAAAGCGAGCAGATTTCATCAAGCATTTGCTCGCGTGTAGTGATGGTACGTTCTTCGGGCAAATACCATGCTGCGCCTAAAGCCTGACCACGGGGTACAATTGTTACTTTAACAAGCGGGTTGGCATATTGCAAGAGCCATGACACTGAAGCATGTCCAGCCTCGTGTATGGCAATAGAGCGTTTTTCGTTTTCAGTCATCACCTTCGAGGTCTTTTCCAAACCACCAATAATGCGGTCAACGGCATCAAGAAAGTCTTGCTTGCCCACCTCTTTGCGATTGTGTCGGGCAGCAATCAGTGCAGCCTCGTTACATACGTTGGCAATGTCAGCTCCCGAAAAACCTGGTGTCTGTCGTGCCAACATTTCAATGTCCACCGTATTATCGAGCTTAAGCGGCTTCATGTGTACCTTAAAAATAGCTACACGTTCAGAGAGTTCGGGCAAGTCCACATGAATTTGTCGGTCAAAGCGTCCTGCACGGAGCAATGCCGAGTCAAGAATTTCCACGCGGTTTGTAGCAGCAAGCACAATAACACCTGAGTTCGTACCAAAGCCGTCCATTTCGGTCAGTAATTGGTTGAGTGTGTTTTCGCGTTCATCGTTACCACCCATTGTGGGGTTCTTGCCACGCGCACGTCCAATGGCATCAATCTCATCAATAAAGATGATGCAAGGCGCCTTCTCCTTAGCCTGTTGAAAGAGGTCGCGCACACGGCTTGCACCTACACCCACAAACATTTCCACAAAGTCGGAACCAGCCATTGAGAAGAAAGGCACGTCAGCCTCGCCAGCCACAGCTTTAGCCAAGAGCGTTTTACCAGTTCCCGGAGGTCCTACGAGCAAAGCACCCTTAGGAATTTTACCACCAAGTTCAGTATACTTTTGTGGATTTTTGAGGAAGTCAACAATCTCACGAATTTCTTGTTTGGCACCTTCTTGTCCTGCCACATCTTTAAATGTGACATGGGTAGTGTTTTTGCCGTTCTTTTCAAACAAGCGAGCTTTACTTTTGCCCACACTAAAGATGCTTGTGCCGCCTCCCATGCCCGAACCTACGCGTCGCATAAAGAAGAAGTAGAGTGCAAAGAGCAAAAGAATGGGCATAAGGCTGCTAAACAAGCGTCCTATAAAGCTGTTATCCTCTTCATAGCGCACGCCGCCCTTGTAGTTCGTATCAAGGAAGTTGCTAACCGACTCAACATTAGGGTATTTAGCCGACACCGTAGGTGCCGTACCCGTTTGGTCGCTACCAGCCTTAAATACATCGCGTATTTTGTCGGGTTGCACCACCAAGCGCACGCGTCCGTCTGTTTTGTTCACAATAACCTCGCGTGCATAGCCGTTGGCAACGTATGAGCGGAAGGCAGAATAGTCCACCTCCTTATCGAGTCCGCCTGTGGCGGTGCCGTTGTTTTGCCAAAACATAAAAGCAAGTATGGCAATGGCAATGATGTATATCCACGAAAGTCTAAAAACTGGGCGATTGTTGCGCATCGAACCATTAGGCTTTTGTGGCGTATTGGGTGTTTGAGACATGATTATTCTTTTTATTGGGAATTTTTGGGGATAAAGAGAGCATGCATAAACTTAGCCATTTAGGTTTGTGTGTGTAATGCTTAACTCCTATAATCTAAATTCACGTTTAATCTAAATTTACGTTCCCCTCTTTTTTTTACATTAAGTCAGCTATTTCAGTAATATCAGCATCATCCCAAAGGTTTTCGATGTCGTAGAATTCGCGTGCTTCGGGCAAGAAGATGTGTACAATAACGTTGCCATAGTCCATAGCTACCCATTCGCAGTTATCGCGTCCAGCAATGGCAGCAGGCTTTTCGCGCAAGTGTTTGCCTGTAAACTCTTCTACTGAGTCGGTAATAGCGTCAACTTGTTGAGGCGACCCTGCAGTGCAAATAACAAAGTAAGAGCTGGGAGCGCTGACAATGCGACGGAGGTCTACAGTTACAATGCTACGTCCTTTTTTCTCTTGAATGCCATCGACAATCGTATTAACCAGTTGTTGTGTTTCGTTCATTAGGAATTGTTGAATTATGTATCTAATTTTGTTGAATTATGGGGCACTTCAAAATTTCCGTACCCTTAAGTTTTATGTTTTTGTGCTCGTGGGTGTGCAGTTTTGTTGCCTATTCCACGTAAAACCGAAGCAAAGTTAGTGTAACGCGTGAAACTGAGAAAGTTTTTTTGCCTAAAAAAGCGAAAACGCTCATTTACATAGTGCGCGACACACACGGTCTTGGAAGTTTCTGCCCGTCGAAGTGTATCGGATGCCTTGGTTCATAATGCTAAAGCAAAGCACATTGCCTTGTGCCGTCGTGCAGTATCCCGAGAGCGTGCTTACCCCTTCAACCGTACCCGTTTTAGCATGTACATTGCCTGCAGCAGCAGTTCCGCGCATGCGTTTGCGTAGAGTACCATCGCGTCCAGCAATGGGCAAGGACTGGTGAAGGTGTCTGAATATATCGTCATTGTTATAAGCATAGCGCAACATACGTCCTAAAAGTTCGGGCGTAAGGTAGTTATAGAGCGAAAGTCCCGACCCATCGGCAATTTGATAATGAGAAGGTTTGAGCCCTATGTGACTAATAAGTGCATTGTAGTGTGACACCGCTTGTTTGCGTCCCACTTTGCTGCGTCCACCTTGTGCGGCAATTTGGTAGAACATCGATTCAGCCATAGAGTTGTTGCTCTTTTTCATCATGGGCATAAGCACATCGTCTATGCTGTGTGTACGTGTGCAGAGCAACGTTGCACTTGAAGGTGTCGTCTGTTCGGTGGTTGTTCCGTCCCATTCAATGTTCTCAGCACGGAAAATGCGTCGCATATTGTCAGTAAAAGTGTCGCGATTGCCAAAAAGTAAAGGTGTTGTAGGCACTTCATCATCATCCCAACACCATCCCCAACCCATCTTTTTGTCGTCCTTCATGCTCAAGTCTAAGCAGATGGGCGATGTGATGCGTGTAATGCCGTGGTTTTTGAGTTCGTGGGCAAAGGCATGCATGTCGTCAGCATCAAAGAGTGGGTCATATCCTGCACGAATGTAAACGTGTCCGTTAAACACGGAGTCTACCTCTGTGGGCAAACCATCCGCATAAAGCTGTGTGGAGTAGTTATAGTTCACCCCCAAATCGTTTAAAGCCGTAATGGCAGTCATAATTTTTTCGTTCGATGCGGGACGCATACATTGGCGTTCGTGATAAGCCATCACCAACGTGTCAGCAGTAAGGTCGTAGATGTAGAGTCCCACCTGTGTGCGTTCAAAAATATCGTTGTCAAGTAGTTTCGTGATGCGCTCTCTCAGCGATTCGTTGTTCTGAATATTGTCTATCACCGTGTCGGTCAGCACCGAATCTTCAGGCATAATGCTGTCGGTATACGCAGGGCTTGAGGCAAAGTCTGTGTTGTGATGATGGGGTAGAGCAGTGGCATAAGCGAAGGCGCATGTCGCCACCAAGAGTATGAGTAAAATACGTTTCATGCTGCAAAGTTACAGATATTGCCGTGGATATGATGGTAAAAAGTGTGGAAATATTGAAGTCGTCTAAACTTTTCTGACGAAGATTAGATTTAAACTGTTATCTCTTCTAAATTCAATCTTTACCTTTCTTTTTGACCGCTTTTTGACCTTTC
>UQPD01000057.1 GCA_900542795.1 uncultured Prevotella sp.
CCCTATCACGCACGGCTGTAGTTCGCATCACGCTTACTGAGCCACCAACCGGCAAGCGCAAGCAATATGATAAGGAAGGCGTGGAAATGAAATATGGAAGAATGGAATAAATC
Source organism: uncultured Prevotella sp. (assembly GCA_900542795.1). Lineage (GTDB taxonomy): Bacteria > Bacteroidota > Bacteroidia > Bacteroidales > Bacteroidaceae > Alloprevotella. The sequence continues at coordinate 114 of UQPD01000057.1, forward strand.
TCCGATAATGGTAAAACCTTCCGAAAACCAGGTATAAGCTCCTTAGGATAATGTGCGTATCTTTGCATAAGATAAGCTGCACTCGACAATTTGAAAGCAAGCTTTCATTGCGCTCATTTGCATTATCTTTGCACCAAAAAAATTTAAAAGCGATAGGATTATGACGGAATTTTTCTTTAATACCATACAGGAGTTCAACGACTACATTGGGGTGAAAACGCTTCATCCCTTGGTAAGCGTTGCACGTGTAGAGAACACTACTCCTATACAAGAGGCTGTGCATCACTACGGACTTTATGCCCTCTTTCTGAAGGAAAACAAAGGCTGCAAATTGTCATACGGCAGAACAGAATATGATTTTGACGAGATGACCGTAACCTCGTTTGCTCCAGGACAGTCAATTAAGGTGGAACCCGTTCCTGGTGTTCCGTTTGCCAAATATACGGTATTGGCTTTCCATCCCGAACTGCTCAACCGCACTCAGTTGGGCAAGAACATCTCCCGATACGAGTTCTTTGACTATACAAGCAACGAAGCATTACACCTATCTGCTACTGAGGTCAATATCATCCGTGATGTGCTCTCAATGATTAAGCAGGAACTGCAGCATCCTATAGATAAGCATTCGCGTGAACTCATTGTTTCGAACATCGAGTTGCTGCTGAACTACTGTCTGCGCTTCTACGACCGTCAGTTCATCACACGCGAGGAGATTAATCATTCAGTGGTAAAGAAATTCATCTCTCTGCTCGATGAATACATTGCTCAGAAAGCGAAGCATGAGGGATTGCCTACCGTTGCCTACTTTGCCGACAAATGTTGCTATTCGCCTAAATATTTTGGTGAATTGGTTAAGACCGAGACAGGCAGAACGGCTAAGAGCCTGATTAACGACCGACTGCTTTCTGCTGCCCGACAACTGCTTGTTGATGAAAGCTTAAGCATCACACAAATCAGTCAGCTTCTGGGCTTTGAGTATCCACAGCACTTTGTCCGTTTTTTCAAAGCTCAGACTGGAAAGGCTCCAAACGAATATCGAAAAACTGCGTAACACAATAAAAAGAATGAAGAAAGTAATTGTTATCTCTACCAGTCTGCGTACTGGTTCAAACAGCGACATGCTCGCTAATCAGTTTATTGAAGGTGCAAAGGCTGCAGGGCATGAAGTGGAAAAGATTTCGCTCATAGAAAAAGATATCAAGTTCTGCAAAGGCTGTCTGGCTTGTCAAAAGCTGGGAAAGTGTGTCATTCAGGATGATGCAAACGACATTATGCAGAAAGTACTGAATGCTGATGTGGTTTGCTGGGCAACACCTATATATTATTATGAGATGAGCGGACAGATGAAAACCCTCATCGACCGCATGAATGCTTTGTACTCGCTCGACTACAAATTCCGCGATGTTTACATGCTCTCTACTGCTGCCGAGGATGAACCTGAAGTACCGAAACGTGCTGAAGCAGGATTGACTGGATGGATTGATTGTTATCCTAAAAGCCATCTTGCTGGCACGCTGTTCTGCGGTGGTGTTAACGCGCCACGCACCATTGAGGGCAACAAGAAATTGCAGGAAGCATACGAGTTAGGAAAATCTGTCAAGGGATAGAGACTCAACTATTGATTCTTATGAAAACTTTTGCAACATTCATCATATTAACAACTATTTCACTCAATATCATGGCACAACAAAAAATAGTACAGACAGCAGGACGCACTCAACTGGGTGAGTTTGCCCCAGAGTTTGCCCACCTCAACGACGACATTCTCTTTGAAGAAGTATGGAGCCGCAATGACTTGCTTTCATTGCGCGACCGCAGTTTGGTAACTATCACTTCGCTCATCAGCCAAGGTATTACCGACAGTTCGCTGAAATATCACCTGCAGTCGGCAAAGAACAACGGCATTACTCGCACAGAAGCGGCTGAGATTATTACCCATATCGCCTTTTACGCTGGCTGGCCTAAAGCTTGGGCTGCATTCAATTTGGCAAAGGAAGTATGGAGCGAAGATGTAAAAGGCGAAGATGCCAAGGCTGCCTTTCAGCGCGAAATGATATTCCCTATTGGCGAACCGAACACCGCTTATGCCAAATACTTTAAAGGCAACAGTTATCTGGCGAAAATATCCGACAGTCAGATTCCTTTCTTTAATGTTACCTTTGAGCCTGGGTGCCGTAACAACTGGCACATACACCACGCCACAAAGGGCGGTGGGCAAATGTTGGTAGGTGTAGCTGGACGTGGCTGGTATCAGGAAGAAGGGAAACCTGCGCAGGAGATTCTCCCTGGCACCGTTATCCACATACCTGCTAATGTGAAGCATTGGCATGGTGCAGCAAAAGACAGCTGGTTTGCCCACCTCGCCTTTGAAATACCTGGCGAGCACACATCCAACGAATGGCTAGAGGCTGTAAGCGATGAGGAGTATGGTGAACTGAAATAATAACACTTGAGCAGAAGAACTTTCTGCAAACTTTGGAAGTGAAATAATTATTTTCTGAATATTTTTGTATTTTTGCAGAGAAGTAGGCGTCAACCATGTGGCTTGAGCATGACTTATCCACATAGATTAGAACCACCCCTCAAATGGTTAGTGCATGAAGAAACAAAAATGAATACAACCCCCTAACAGGATGTAAAAAAATGGCATATACAGACAATGATACATACAGACATATCCACTTTGCCGTTATGGCAATAGAGAGTGGAGCACGTAAATTAGGCATTTCAGGAAAGGAGATGCACGACCGCTTGCTAAAGCAAGGACTGATTCATCGTAGACTGATAAAACGGTATGAAGATCTTCATACACAAAGCCTTGACTGGGTAGCAGACGACATTAGTGAAACATTATTAAACTGGGAGAAAGAAATATGATAACACTATATCATAGCTCTTATATACAAGTAGGATTTGCATATTAAACCAAGAGATTGTAGACAACTATCTGTCGTTTATTTCGTCTGAACAAATAGAAAAGGAGGATTGACTATGAGAGATTCTGTTTTATGGCGCAAACAAAGCCGAATAATAATGATGTTGGCAGAAACTCTGCATATTGATGCAGAAAGGGCACTCAACTTGTTTTACACTACGAAGGTGTACCAGCAACTGTCTGACCCTAAATATGGTTTACAACTTATGAGCGATGATTATATTCTTGAAAATCTCATAGAAGAACTAAGGGAGACTCAGTGACATTAAAAAGCTAAATATTGAAGTCGTCTAAGCTTTTCTGACGTGGCTTAGACGACTTTATTACGGAGAAAGTGAATAATCAAGAATAGATATGATATTTTATTTTTCAGGTACTGGAAATAGTAAACACGTGGCACTGTGTCTGGCACATGCTACAGGAGAGAAGTGCTTTTCGATGACCGAATGCATGAACCAAGAAGAATTTATATTTTCCTTAAACAAAAATGAACGTATAGGTTTTGTCACGCCTGTATATTTTTGGGGACTTCCTAACTTGGTTGTGAGATTTATGCGTAAACTAAAGTTTGCGGACTTATGTTCTAATTTCATTTATCACGTTGTTACATTCGGCACTACCACAGGACAAGCTCATTACATGATGCAAGAGTTATTGAAGAACCAAGGTTTATGGCTTGATGCTAAATATAATGTTAAGATGGTGGATGTTTGGACTCCTATATTTAATGTGTCGGATCGCGAAAAGTGCTTGCGTAAAACTGCCAAAGCCGAAAAGCAAATTGCCCAAGTAGCCGAGCAAGTTGTAGCTCACAAGGCTGGCAACTTCGATTATCTGCGTTTTCCGCATTGGTTGGCTCATTGGTATTATCTTACCTACGAAACGCAACGCAAAACAAAGAACTTCTGTGTGATAAAGGACAAATGTGTTGGTTGCAAGATGTGTGCCCGCCAATGTCCTGAACATGCCATAGTCTGCAATGAGGGCTATCCTGTTTGGATAAAAGAAAAATGCACGCTGTGTTTAAAATGTCTGCACCATTGCCCACAGTTTGCCATACAATATGGAAAACATACACTTAAACATGGTCAGTTTGTGTATCCTGAAAAATAACTGACGATTGTGTCATGAAGGGGAAGGGGCTTATATATATAGGTAAAGTAGGTAAGTAGGTATTCAAAATTAGTTTATTTTGAACACCTACTTAGCAACCATTTGTAAGTATTATCCAGAATATTATATAAATAATTTAGTTAAAACCCATACCTTTGCATAAAATAAAAGGTGGTTTTAATAATTCTGAAAGTTGATGTGCAACTATCAGAATTTTTAAAACCATCCTAAAAACTAAACGCTGATGAAACTGTTGATTAAAAACATGGTTTGTCCACGCTGCATCATGGCTGTGAAGAAACTTCTTGAATCTGAAGGACTAACAGTGATGTCTGTTAATTTGGGAGATGCTGAAATAGCAGAAAAACTCACCGATGAGCAACGCCTTGCTGTGGCTACAGAATTGCAACAGATAGGGTTTGAACTGCTTGACAACCCACGTTCGCAGTTAGTGGAACAGATACGCATTGCGGTGTTGAAATGGGTGAGAATGAATCAAAAAACTCAAAAGATGTCTGATTATCTTTCTAAACATCTTCAAAAAGACTATAGCACCTTGAGCAAACTCTTCTCTGAAGTGCGAGGCATCACCATTGAACGCTTTGCCATTATTCATCGCATTGAATATGCCAAAGAACTCTTATGCTATAGTCAGCTTTCAACAAGCGAAATTGCTTATACGCTTGGATACAGTTCGCCTGCACACCTGTCTTCACAATTTAAGCAAGTTACGGGCATGACTCCTAAGGAGTTTCGTGCACTAAGTAACCCCGACAGAAAGCCTTTAGATGCATTGTAATAGGTGTTCATAAACAACTTTTGAATATCTACTTATTCATTCATACATTCAACATACACAATATATATATATGAAAGAAACATTTGTTTGCGTCTTGGGATGCCTATTCTTATCGCAACAGCTGTTAGCACAAACAGATAACACAGAAAACCATACACACGATATGCAATTTGTGGTGGTGAAAGCCACGAAAGGAATAAAGTCGAAATTCAGAGTAGAAAATACTGAGATTATAGGTCAAAGACAACTGATACGCGCAGCTTGCTGCAACTTGGGTGAATCGTTTACTACCAATCCATCGGTAGACGTTAGCTACAGCGATGCTGCCACTGGAGCCAGACAAATTAAACTGTTGGGACTCAGTGGCACCTACGTGCAAATGCTTACAGAGAATATTCCTAATCTGCGAGGAGCTGCTCTGCCTTTTAGTTTGGGGTACGTGCCAGGACCTTGGATGCAATCGATACAAGTGAGCAAGGGAGCATCGAGCGTTAAAAATGGATATGAAAGTACCACCGGACAAATAAACATTGAGTTTAGAAAGCCACAAGGCACTGATGGCGTGCGAGCGAATGTTTATCAGGATAGCGAATTAAAGACTGAAGCCAACCTTGATGGGAGCATTCATCTCAATAGTCGTCTTTCAACTGCCACACTCCTTCACTTTGAAAATAGACAGATGGACCATGATGGCAACAACGATGGTTTTATGGATATGCCCAAACTGCGACAGTATAACATTATGCACCGATGGGCATATGTGTCGCCACTTTGGATAAGTCAACTCATGTTGCGTGGTTTGCACGATGAACGGGAAGGCGGACAAAGTTTAAAACACTTATCCCACACTTTGTCTGAACCACCCTACTCTACTGCAATAAAGACAAACCGCTATGAACTGCAATGGAAAAATGGTTTTACGCTTAATGCCGACCACAACACATCCATAGCTCTAATGCTTCATGGTTCGTGGCATGATGCTGACCATGTTTTTGGATTAACGCAATATGATGTTACGCAAAAGAATGGATATGCGCAACTGATGTTTGAAACGGATGTGAACGAGAATCATAATCTGAGTGTGGGGGCATCGCTTAACCACGACTACTACAATGAACGCCTTAACCCACTGGGCACATTGCCAAATGCCGAAAACAAAACAACGCACGAAACAACACCAGGACTTTATGCGCAATACACCTATAAGTTGGGACGTCAACTAACTGTTATGCCTGGGGTGCGTTGGGATTATTCAAATTATTATGGTGGCTTTGTTACGCCCCGACTGCATATTAAGTATGCTCCATCCGACATCATAACCCTTCGCACTTCAGTGGGTAAAGCATATCGTTCGCCACACGCTTTGGCAGAAAACGTTACGCTTTTGGCAAGTGGCAGAGAAATTTTCATCAATCCTAACTTAAAACAAGAGGAGGCATGGAACATGGGAGCCTCTGCCAACCTTAACATCCCCTTGTTCGGCAAGAATCTTGAGTTGAACATGGAGTATTATTACACCGACTTTAAGCACCAAATGATAATGAACTTCGATGGTGCCAAAGGAGCACATACGCTTTCGTTTGAAAATCTGAACGGCAAAAGCTATAGTCACACTTTTCAAGTGGATGCTACCTATGCATTGGTAAGTGGCATGACAGCCACGGCTGCCTTCCGCCTAAATGACGTTAAGTGTACCTACGACGGCATTTTGCGCCAAAAGCCGCTCACCTCACGTTACAAAGGATTGCTCACGCTTTCGTATAGAACACCACTCGAACTTTGGCAATTCGACGTTACTGGACAACTAAATGGTGGTGGAGAACTTTACAACCAAGACGCCTATCCTGCTTACTTTCAATTGCAGGCACAAGTGACAAGGGAGTTTCGCAACATAAGCCTATACGTTGGTGGCGAAAATCTTACGAATTACAAGATTAACAATCCCATCCTCCATGCTCACCATCCTTGGCATTCTGCCTTTGATGCCACGCAAGTGTGGGGCCCCATCACAGGAGCTATGGCATATATAGGTGTACGATTTAAATTAGAAAAGTTATAAATTAGAAAAGTATTAAATTAGACACTCTAAAAACAACATAACTATGAAGAAGTATTTTTTAGTAGCATTTATGCTTTTATTTGCTGGCAAATCTTATGCCCAAACAGCAGTCGACACCTTGGTTGTAACCACACAACCACAAATGCACTGCCAAAACTGCGAAAAGAAAATTAAAAGCAACATCCGCTTTGTGAAGGGTACAAAGAAAATAGAGACGTCGGTGGATGAACAAAAGGTGACCATCATCTACAACCCTAAAAAAGCGCACTATGACGACTTTGTTGCTGCTTTTAAGAAAATTGGATACGAAATAAAGAAGAAATAATTTTTAGAACCGCCTTATTTTACGAACGGCTTTCATCTGAGAGTGACCCCAGATGAAAGCCGTTCGTACTTACATCTGTAACTACACGCACTTCTCCATCAATACAAAAGTAATGAAACCTAAGAGTAAAGCGTAGGTAGCTTGCTTTTGATAGCCATGCGCATGTGTTTCGGGAATCATTTCATCGCTTGTAACATAAAGCATGGCACCGCCTGCAAAGCCTAACATAACAGGAAGAAATGAGGACGAAGCCGTACCTAATCCAAAGCCTAACAGAATGCCCACCACTTCGAGCAGAGCTATGAATATAGAGATGAAGAAAGTGCGGGCTGCAGAGACACCCGCCATCATCAAAGGTGCAATAATCACCATTCCTTCAGGAATGTTTTGCAAGGCAATTCCTAATGAAACACCCCACTCTGTTACTCCCTCACCCGAACAAACACTTACACCAGCAGCCATTCCCTCGGGCAATTTATGCAAGGCTATTGCCATTACAAAGAGCATTACATGACTGAGCCTTGCATTGTTACAATGCTCCTCAGGGTCAAGTCCCGTGATGTGATGAAGATGAGGCGTCACAAGGTCTAACACATTTAAAAACAAAGCACCTGCCATCACACCAACAGCTACCAACCACCAAAGTTCTGTTTGTTCAAAAGCAGGAACAATCAGTCCTAATGTTGAGGCTGCCAACATAATACCAGCACAATATCCCAACACGGCATCATTCCATTTATGAGATAACTCCTTAATAAAGAAACCCAAAATGGAACCTATCATTGTTGCGCCACAAAGTCCTGTAGCACTAATCAAAACGTTTGTCATTATTCAAAAATTCATTGATTTCTAAACCTCTGCAAATTTAGTTCACCTCCCCATTTTACACAATACCTAATATTGATGATTTGCTTTTTGAGGAGTATGGCTGTTTGAGTTCACCTCGAAAAATCAATAAGGTTGCAAGACACCCTAAAAAATTCTTTGTACTTTTGCAAGAAATTAAAAGGGTAAACAGCAATGAAAAAGTACGTTGAACTAAGTTTATTTTCTGACGAAGAATTACAGTGTGCGCCGACTTCTTCGCCTAACAAGGCTACTGATGATACTGTGGATGACAGGGAGTACGACCTAAGTGCTTTATTTGAAAAACTTGCTCAATCGCCCTTCCGTAGTCGCTTTCATCTCACCCCAAAAGATAAGGAATACATCGCTCAAAAAGGTTTGGCAACGATTCGAAGGCATGCAGCTGATTTCGTAGCTAAACGTTTGGCACCTGCCACCATTCCCAACGATGGCAAACAAACTCCCATGAAAGGGCATCCCGTGTTTTTGGCACAACATGCCACTGGCTGTTGTTGCAGAGGATGTTTCTTTAAGTGGCATCACATTCCCGCAGGAAGACTCTTAACACCCCAAGAACAACAATATGCAGTTGCTGTGCTGATGGCTTGGATTGAAAAAGAAATTTTAAAGTAGAAACCTATGGAAGTTGAGAAACAAATTGTTCACATACAATATTATAGCTCACCCTGTGGAGAACTTATTTTAGCTTCGATGGACAACAAATTGTGCCTTTGCGATTGGAACCAAATGCCAACTGCCCAACGCAACCAACAACGACTTGCAAAAGGTGTAAATGCTGTGTTCAGAATGGAAACCTCGTCTGTTTTACAACAAACCAAAGAACAACTTGACGCATACTTTGCTGGTAAGCGCAAAACCTTTGATGTTGCATTGCATCCCATAGGAACTGATTTTCAACTACAGGTTTGGAAAGCATTGCGTAACATTCCCTACGGAGAAACGATGAGTTATCAGGACATTGCTCTAAGCATTGGCAAGCCTAAAGCCTGCAGAGCTGTGGCTAAAGCTATAGGTGCCAACGGCATCAGCATTCTCATTCCTTGCCACCGTGTTATCGGTTCCAATCATGCCTTAACTGGCTTTGCTGGAGGATTAGCAGCTAAAAGTTTTTTGCTGAGATTGGAGTACACACATTAAAAATGTAGCCCGAAAATCAGTTTTTTATGAACAAGCCTTAAACCTTTTTGCTTCACTTACGTCAAATATTTATAGAACAAACAATTTTATAAATTCAAAAAAGTACGGCATTATGAAAAGAACATTGAAAACGATGATGATTGCCCTTTGTTGTGCGGCATCTTGCTTCACTATGGCAATGGCTGACAATGACAAGCCTATCTCTGTGAAGACACTTCCGGTTAAGGCACAAACCGTGCTCAACACCTATTTCAAAAGCCAAACGGTGTTGCTTGCTACTGTTGAAGCGGGCATCATCAATAAGAGCTATGACGTGGTGCTGCAAAATGGTACTAAAGTAGAGTTCGACCAAAAAGGCAAAGTAACGGAAATTGAATGTAAGCAAGGTGCAGTTCCTGCATACTTCATTCCGCAAGCTATTAAAAACTACTTAAATAAGAACTATCCAGGACAGTCTGTCAAAAAAATTGAGTTTAAGACCAAAGAATACGAAGTGGAATTAACAAACGGTGTGGACTTAACCTTCAACAAGAAGTTTCAAGTAACAGACATCGATTGATGCCATATCAATCCCCATAAATAAGTTGTGTGTCTTCACAATTTGTTTATGGGGATTTTTTTGCTTTAAAAGTTAAAGGAATAGCCCCCTGCTTTCATCGATTATCACTACCTTTGTTTTTTCAATCCATTGTTCTGAAAAATCAGAAATTGAATCACACCCTTTTAACCTCAATAACCCTTTATAAAAATAATGCTCATACAACAAATCATCACATCAGACGAAGACCTCGATTTTGCGCTATTAACAAACTTATTAGGCGTGACAGATGTACGCTTGGTTATCAGTCCGACAGATATGGCAGGATGCTGGGCATTTTATAGGGAAGAACATTCGGTTACGCTTTTTCTTATCGAGAAAATAGATGGAGCCTATGTGCTGAGCATGGATGGTTTGGCTGCATACGATGACTATCGCTTTTGGCCCTATTTGCTTGACACGCTGACTCGTTTGCTAACCCACGCTCCCTATCAAGAAGAGGGTAAAACAGCCTACCAACAGTATGACGAGAATTGGGTAGCCTACACGATGGGCGAAGTAGTGGCATACCTTAAATGCCATTTGGTGCTCAACAAAAAGTTTTACATTTCATTGCCCATTCAAGAGCAAAACCTATATGTAAGCCATGCGGCACTCCGTGCCATGGGCGTTTGCATTTACTCGTCAACACCACGCATATTTGGCTACATCCACTACATGCTGAATCACCAACTTTTGCCCTATGATGAGGTGGTAGAGGACTTGATGATAGACGAGGAGGCGGATGTTCCCCAACACCAATCGATAGGTACGGTGCAATCTTGGCAAACGGATGGTGCCATAACTACTGAAAGTTACAGTTTGGCAGACACGCAACTGCTTTTAAACATTGCCCACAATTATCAATGCGGTATGTTGAATCACGTGGAAGGCGTAGTGCTCAACGACATTGGTACGATTCACGAGCATGGCATTGGTACACCACAAGATGCACAAAAAGCTATTTATTGGTATGGCGAGGCTATGAAACATGGCGACTTGCTATATGCCCCAACTAATATGGGCGACATTTATCGAAAAGGTTTACCTCTAGTGGCTAAGGACTTGCGCAAAGCCGTGGATGCCTACATGCACTCAACCGACCCTTATGCTTGGTTTCGCATCGGACAAAGTTATGAAGAGGGATGGGTGGATTGTCCTAACCTTGAAAAAGCTATGCTTTACTATCGCAAAGCAGCAAAGGCTGGGCATCATTTGGCAGTGAAGAGGCTTAAGGGTGGTTCTAAAAATTCTGAATTTACGAAATAACACACTATTGCAAAAACAATTATGAAAGCATATACATACATTGAGAAAGGACATTTTGCCCTGATTGATAAACCCAAACCCACATTGCAAGAATCTACGGATGCTTTGGTGCGTGTTACCTTAAGCAGCATCTGCACCAGCGACTTACACATTAAGCATGGCAGTGTGCCCAGAGCGGTACCAGGCATCACTGTGGGACACGAGATGGTTGGGGTGATTGAAGAACTTGGAGCTGACGTAAAGGGCTTGAATGTTGGCGACCGCGTTACGGTTAATGTGGAGACCTTTTGTGGCGAGTGCTTTTATTGCAAGCAGGGGTTTGTTAATAACTGCACATCAGAGCATGGTGGTTGGGCTTTAGGTTGCCGCATTGATGGTGGACAAACAGAATATGTGCGTGTGCCATTGGCTACACAGGGTTTGAACCGCATTCCCGATAGCGTTACTGACGAACAAGCTCTCTTTGTGGGCGATATATTGGCTACTGGCTTTTGGGCTACACGCATTAGCGAGATTACAGAAGCCGACACCGTTCTTATTATAGGTGCTGGTCCTACAGGCATCTGCACCTTACTCTGCACCATGCTGAAACAGCCTTGTCGCATCATTGTGTGTGAGGCTTCGGCTGAACGACGTGCCTTTGTTGCCAAGCACTATCCAAATGTATTGCTCACCACACCTGAGGATTGCGAGGATTTTGTTAAAGCGCATAGCGACCATGGAGGTGCCGATCGGGTATTGGAGGTCGCTGGTGCCAAAGATACTTTTGAGATGGCTTGGAAGTGTGCACGTCCCAATGCCATTGTCACGATTGTTGCTCTTTATGACGAAGCTCAGATATTGCCTCTCCCCCACATGTATGGCAAAAACCTTACGTTTAAAACTGGGGGTGTTGATGGTTGCGACTGCGCAGAGATTCTGCATCTTATAGAGCAGGGTAAAATAGACACTACACCGCTCATTACGCACTGCTTTCCCCTCAGCCAAATCGAAGAAGCTTACCGCATCTTTGAAAACAAAGAGGAAAATGTCATTAAGGTAAGTATTAAGTATTAAATATTAAGTTTTACAAACTATGTGAGTTCTCAAGTAATAGGTAATAAGTAATACAAACTAATGAGATGAAATTAGTAAACTAATAGAAACGTGCATAGGAAGCCTCATTGGTTTGTAATACTTAAGAACTTACTTAATACTTAAAATCTTGTGTATGAAACAAGAAATCATCCAACACATAAACCAATTAGCTCAGGAGGGGGAACCTTTTCTTTTTGTCATCAATTATCAAGGTGACGATGCCTATATTCGTAAACTATCACAAATTCAACCCGATGAATGCCTTTACAACTTTGAAGGAATTAGCAACATTTGCAATACAACACCCATGCCCCTACCCCACGTTGTGAAATGGCAAGTTAACGCTCCATTATATAAGGACTACCAAAAGAGTTTCGACAAGGTTAAAAGCCATATTCTGGCAGGTAATAGTTTCCTTACCAATCTCACATGCAAGGTTGATGTAAAGTGTAACCTCAAACTTGAAGAAATCTTTGAACATGCCCAAGGTAAATACAAACTTTTATTGAAGGGAGACCACCAAAAGGGAAGAAGATTTGTATGCTTCTCACCCGAAACCTTTTTGCGAATCAAAGACCACCGCATCTATTCATATCCTATGAAGGGAACCATTGATGCCACCCTCCCCCATGCTGCCGAAATGCTTATGGCAGACACCAAAGAGGCTGCCGAACATGCTACGATAGTTGACCTTATACGCAACGATTTGAGTAGAGTGGCAAAACACGTAAGAGTTACGCGCTACCGCTACATGGATGTGTTACACACTAACAAAGGACGCATTTTGCAAACCAGTTCAGAAGTCTGTGGTTTATTACCTCACAATTATTCCAACCACCTTGGCGATATTATAGCCGCACAACTCCCCGCTGGTTCCATTACTGGAGCTCCTAAACCCAAAACAGTAGAAATTATTCATGAAGCCGAAGGTTACGAACGAGGTTACTACACAGGCATCATGGGCATTTACAACCAAGGAGAACTCAACTCTGCTGTCATTATTCGCTTTATTGAGGAAGATGCGCATGCCCATCTTTCATTCAAAGCTGGCGGTGGCATCACATCTTTGAGCGAGTGTAAAAAAGAATATGAAGAGGTGGTACAGAAGGTTTATTTGCCGATAACCGAAAAAGAATTTTGACAATTTAATTCTATAAGCATTATGACCCCACAATTCGTTGAGACCTTAAAAATGACGAATGGAAAACCCATTGGTTTAACTTATCATCAGGCAAGGATGGAACGTACCATTTGTCACTTTTTTCCCACCCTTGCCAACACCCACATGCCCTGTTTGCAAAATAGCATTATGCCTCAAACAAGCGAAGGTGTTATAAAAGTACGTGTGGTGTATGGAGCCGAGGGGATAGAACAGGTGGAATACATTCCCTATGTTATGCGTTGCATTCAGTCGTTACAAATAGTAACAGACGATGCTATAAACTATAGTTATAAAAGCACCGACCGCAGTGCGCTAAATGCCTTACTTGCCCAAAGAGGCAACTGCGACGATATTATTATAGTTAAAAATGGTCTTGTTACAGACACCTCGTTTACCAATATTGCCATTTACGATGGTACACATTGGCTCACCCCTCGCACACCCTTGTTGGCAGGAACCCAACGCGCTCGCTTACTTGATGAAGGAAGTATTCAAGAGGCAGACATCACACCCGATATGCTGCGCCAAGCCCAAAAAGTACGCCTGTTTAATGCTATGACAAGTTTTGAAGTTAACAGAATGAGTTTTAAGTAAACGTTTACGAGTAAGAAGTATTACCTATTTGCTAAGTTTTATAAGTAAAGCAAAAATGGTATCATTTTCCGACTTTCAGGTACTATCTATTTTGCCCAACATGCTTACCTTTGCAGCAAAGTTTTTAAGTTCACTGTTCATTCTGCAAGAATGTAATACTTTACTAAGAATGCCATTTTGCAAGAATGTAATACTTAACTAAGAATGCCTTTCTGCAAGAATGTAATACTTTACTAAAAATGCCATTTTGCAAGAATGTAATACTTTACTAAGAATGCCATTTTGCAAGAATGTAATACTTTACTAAGAATGCCATTCTGCAAGAATGTAATACTTTACTAAGAATGCCATTTTGCAAGAATGTAATA
>UQPD01000058.1 GCA_900542795.1 uncultured Prevotella sp.
GATATAAATGGTCGTCCAGCCTAGGCTGGACGACAAAGTAATATATATTAAAAGACAAAGTATGTTGACATAAATTGCCGTCCAGCCTAGGCTGGACGATAGAGTCCCCCCCCCTTGCATACGTTTCAATAATTATGGCGTGGCTATTTTTGTAGAGAAGAAACAATAAAGATTAGCATACAAAATGCACACACCTTCATGCCTTTGTAACACTAAGAAATTTAGAAAAGCTATAGCATGCTAAAATATTCCCACTATTGCAGACTATCTTGTGCACAATAATTACAAAATTGTATATAGTTGTTAATAGCATGCGGTTTGTTAATAAAAATTTGGCTAAACGGAAAAATTGACGTAACTTGCGCAAAATCCGCTCATACGTGCTTTTTGCAACTAAGGCTGTGGCATCGAGCACCCATGGGCAATAATTCCATAACACAAGAAACAAAAAAGATGTATATATCCAGCGAATATCCCGACGGCATGTCGGTAGACTTTTACGGGTATGAGGTGATGGGCTATTACATACAGCGCATTTGCACCTTTTTCTCCGTATATGCTGTACATATACGCCTATTATATATACTGATTACGCTGTGCATCCTCACAATGCTTGTTCTCTTTGTGATGTTTATGCGGCAGATACGGTTAAAGAATAGGATGGATGCACACTTAAAAGCTGTGCGAACCGACTTATTCGCAGGCTTTAAACAGGTGCTTACGGCAGAGCATTCGCTAACAGTGGAAATGTTGGAGATGGCGTGTAACATGACCCTCGATCGCATAAGGGAGGTTTATAACACCCGAGCCGTAGGCTGGGTGATAGCCGAAATCAGTATGGACATGAGTCGTAAGCTCGACAATATTCCTAATTTAGAGCCATTGTGTGCAATGTTAGGGGTAAAGGCGTTGTACGAAAAAGAATTGTTTAACAAGAACAGAGTGTTCTTCACCTTGCAATATTTGGTGAATATGCACCTGCGGGCAAGTGCAGGCTTGTTGGCACTCTACATTCACCATCACAATAACAAAATTCGGTATTTGGCTCGAATGTGCTACATCATCTCAACCGAAGAGGACTCCTTTAAATATCTGATGGAGGACTTGAACGAACCGATGAACCTGTGGCGTCCCATGACCTTGCATCGTTTGTTTGCTTGGTTGCGTGCCAACAACAAGCAAATGCCACAATTCTTGGTGTATGCGCGTGTGCTGAAAAACGAAGAGAGTGCAGCGTTTATGATAAACGAGGTGGCATATTGGGGCAATGAAAAGGAGAAAGCTAAACTCAATGAATTCTTCCTTTCGCCTAAACTCCTTTGCCGTAAGGCTGCTCTGAATGCAGTGAGTTTGCTGCATGATGAGAAACAAGAGCAGATGGCAGTAGACCTATACGACCAACAGCCCGAAAGCATTCGGCAGGAAATACTACGTGTGGTAAGTGCCATAAAATCAGGACGTCACACGCAGTTTTTGGTAAGAGCCTTCCGCACTGCTACATCAAAAACCACACGCGAACTCGCCTTAACCAGTCTCTACGCGTATGGCGAGGAGGGGCGTAGCACCTTTGAGTTGCTGCGTCACGACTTGAATGAAAATGAAAAAGATCGTAAACTCATGGCACAAATTGATGCCGTGGATATACTTAACCAAATGAGAACATTATAACGCATTATGTGGGAATTTTTGTTGTTTTTCTTCGGATACGTCATTTTAGGCTATTCGTTGCTGCTCATTGTCTCCTATGTGATGCTATTGGTGTTTGCTTACAAGTATAGCTTTAGGTATCGGCAATGGAGTAACGAGTACATCTGCAACATGGTGCAGAGTAGTCCGTTTGTGCCAGGCATTTCGGTGGTGGCACCTGCCTATAATGAGGAGAAAACCATTGTGGACAATGTGCGTTCGTTGTTGAAGATGGATTATCCCAACTTCGATGTGTGTATTGTGAACGATGGTAGTAAGGACCGCACTTTAGAGTTGCTCATTGAAACCTTCGAGATGGTGGAGGTGCCTTTTGAATATGTGGAGCATGTGCATTCTGCCCCCTTTAAACGTTTGTTCAAATCCATCAATCCTGCTTATGCCCGACTGATGGTGGTAGACAAGGTGAATGGTGGTACAAAGGCAGATGCAGTGAATGCGGGGTTAAATGTAATTTCGAATCCGTATTTCATTAACACTGACGTAGACTGCATCCTGTCAAAGGATGCAATGTATCAGTGCATCTTCCCCGTAATTCAAGATAGTCACATCATTGCCGTGTCGGGTACCATGTCGATGAGTAATGGTGCTTCGATGAGTAATGGTGAGATTGTAGACCTTCGTCCGTCGAGTCGTCCCATCCCTTTGTTTCAAGATTTAGAGTATAAACGCTCGTTCTTGGTAGGTAAGATGGGTTGGAGTCGCATCAATGCCATGAACAATGTGTCGGGTGGCTACGGACTATTCTCAACTGAGGTAGTAGTGAATGCGGGTGGTTATAGCAGTACATCCTTTGCTGAGGACATGGACATGCTAACGCGTATGATTGCTTACTGTTGCGACTTTAACCGTCCCTATCGTGTGGTGCAAATTCCGCACAACTGTTGTTGGACAGAAGGACCATCGAACATAAAGATGCTCTATCGTCAGCGTACGCGTTGGGGACGTGGCTTGATTCAGTTGATGTGGGAGCATCGTCGTTTGCTCTTTAATCGCAAATACAAACGATTGGGTTTAATATCCATGCCCTACACCTTTTTGTTCGAATTTTTAGCACCGATTATTGAAACCGTTGGTTTGGGCATGACGGTTTATTTAGCGTTTACGGGTGGCATCAGTTGGTTTTCGTTCTTCGTAACCTTCTTAGCCATCTATGTGTTTAGCTATATGTTGTCAACTTTCGTGGTGTTCTACGACTACATATTGGGCAGTTCTTACACCAGCCGCATGAGTTACTTAAAGTTGCTATTGGCAGCAGCTTTCGAGCCTATCATCTATCATCCCCTCATTGTCATTAGCTCATTGGTAGGATATTACCGATACATCACGCGTCAAAAGGCGGTATGGGTTTCGATGGAACGTACGGGTATGAAGCATAAAAAGAAGTAGGGAATAAGGGTGCCGCCGATAATGCACGGGCTGAATTATCGTGCAAACCGAATACAATCAAGCTTGCTTGAATTGTTGAGGTGCAGCCGATAATGCATAGCAAAGCCCAAAAGCGCCCAGGGCAAGCGAAGCGACACCCTGGGTTACGCGGATTAATAGCATTGACGCCCTGTAAGGGCAAAAGCATTTTATATCGGATAAAAATAAGGCTTCTGCCCTTACAGGGCGTCACTAACGAACGTGCTTTGACCCAGGGTGTCGCTTCGCTTGCCCTGGGCTAGGCGCTATTGCCCTTTCAGGGCGCACTTGCTAAATCCAAAACTTGATTATATATAACTCCTCAAAAAGCAAATGTCAAAAACAATCTACATACTAATTACTTTTCTGTTACTTAGTCTGTCAGCTTCGGCACAGGTAAAGTCATCGAGTAGGGCCGTGCGCGATGTGGTGGCAGCGCAGGAGGGTACACCCGTCTATTATGAGCACCAAGCACGTAGACTTTTTAAACAAGGCAAGTGGGAGCAAGGGCTGAATATGGTGAAAAAGGGTATGGAGATAGATGAATCCGTGTCGGCACTCAACGAACTGTTGGGGCAGTATTGGTTGCATCGCAATCAGCACGACAAGGCACGCTATTTCTTAATTAGAGCCTTGCGCGACAATAAAGAAAACAATCAAGCACGCTTCCTGTTGATGAAGGTAGAAGAACAAACCAAGCACTACAGCAGCGCTATTGTTTATTGCAACGAATTGCTTGAGGTGTTGCCCTATAACTATGCCCTGTGGCAAAAAAGATTAGTTTTTACCGACGGTTGGGCAACAAAACAGAGGCATCGCGCTTGTTAGCACGTTTGCACGAGATATATCCCGAACGTGCCGATTTGAAAAAAGACCTGACATGGGAACAAGAAGAAAAATATCGCAAATTCCGCAAAGAAAAGAATTTGGCGGGACAAGAAGAAACCTTGCGACAGTTGGTGAAATACACCCCCAAAAATGCCGAGTTCCAAATGGCACTTTGCAACTTGCTTTTGCAAACAGGGCGTAGCCAAGAAGCCATTGATGTAGCAGGCTATGCAGCAACGGTAGTGTCACATCCTACCCCCTTTGTTGAGAAAAAGGCAGCCATATTAGGCAGTCTGACCCGCTACACAGAAGCATTTTATTATCTGCAAAGTGCCAAACGCAACATCCGTGGTTTGTCGGTAGGAGCCATTAGCCGACTCGAAACAGAGATGCAGCGAGAGGCAGCACGCTTAGCAGTGCATAACGACCCTTATGTGGCTTATGCCCGTTTGTATGAAAAAGAACATTCAGACGAGGCACTTACCTATTTGCTCAACACCTCCACCTCGCGCGGTTATTTAGACGATGCTTTGATGTACATTCGCGAAGCTCGCAAGCGCCGTGGTGACTCTGAAAAACTAATGTATAGCGAGTATACTGTGTTGAAACGTATGGGCGACAGCAAAGCAGCCACAAATATGCTCGACCGCATTCACCAAAAATATCCCAACAATCAAGATGTGGCAGAAGAACTCTGCTTGATACGTTTGGAAGAGGTGACGCAGCAGATGAACTTTGAGCACTATGACGAGGCCATTCCCATGTTGTTGCAGTTAAAAACGTTCAAGTTAGCGCGAGATTTAAAGGAAAGCATCAATCATAAACTTTTTACTTGCTACGTCAAGACCAACCAAAGCCAAAAGGCGCTCGACATGATGCAAAGCATCAGCAAGAACCAACAAATGACCGCTGAACTCTATGAGGAGGTGATGACACCTTGTGTAAAGCAACTCATAGCAGAGGGTAAGTTGTATTATGCCGAAGTGGAAATTCAAAAGGTGATTGACTTGGGCAACCCATCGGCAGAGATGTTGCGCATGGGCATTTCGGTGGCTATGTCGTTGCATAAGGAAGATAAAGCACGTCAATACATTCAGCAGGGTAGGGAACGCTATCCCGACAATTCCTATTTTATGTTGAAGGAGGCACAAATGTTGGCAGATGCAGGCAACTATGATGCAGCACTCGACTTGCTACGCCCCATGTTAGTGACCTATGTGGGCGACTCGGCAGTAATTAGTGCGTATGCGGGTTGCTGCGAAGCCATGGCAATGAAATGCATCAAGCAAAAAGACAACGAAAGAGCCTTATTACTCATTGACGACGCATTGAACTATTATCCCAAAAACCAAGAGCTTATCCATGCCAAGGCAAGCGTGTATGTGGCGATGAAGGAATGGGAAAAAGCATTAGAGTGGTATGGACGTTATCAGCCCTCGTTGGCTGAGTTGGATGCCTACAAACTGCGAACGGAAGACTTGAAGCGTCATTTGCTGCGCAACCAAGTGAGCATCGACTACCAAATGTCGCGTCAGGCCAGTGTCGACCAAATTACTTCAACGGGCTTAATGGCTTATACGCGTTATGCCCAACGCAACACTTACACTTTTAACTTAGGATATGCTGGACGCGATGGACTGTCGCAACCCCAAAATGCAGAAGATGCTACAGGGGGAGCTGGCGTATTGCTTGGAGCAGACTGGGAACATACGTGGAACACAAAGTGGACAACGAACTTAATTGGAGCGTGGTCGAATAAGTTCTTTTCGAACCTCCGACTCGAGGGAAAAGCAAGTTATGTTTTGCCCAAAGATTGGACGGCAAAGGGCCGTTTGTCCTATCGTCGTGTGGGCATGGATACCAAGTGCTCGCTCTTTAACTTAGGTTTAGGCACCACCAAGGATATCGACCGCTTTAGCTTAGGTGCTGATGTCAACTTGTTTGCCATTGCTGGCAAGAAAACGGCATATTTCAATGGTTCCTTCTTTGCCAATGTGGGTGCTATTGCTAAGTTCTTCCCAATTGAGGGGAGTCGCACGCATCTATTTTTATCGGGCACAGTGGGTAATGCACCCGAAATCTCATTGGTCGACAATACCATGCCCGTAAAGTTTAGTCAGCTCAACACCATGTTTAGCATGGGTGGGCAGTACGTGTGCAGTTCGCGTGTAGACTTGGGCTTAACTGGTTCGTGGTATACCATGACCATCAATCCTACTTCGAGCACAACCACTATGAGCCGCAACAAGAACTATTTATACTTGAATGCCAATGTTACGATTCATTTTTAAGACACTTAGTCTTTTAGTACTTGTAGTGGTGTTGGGTGCTTGTTCGTCGAAGGCTCAGTCGCAGTCACCACAGGTTCGACAAGTGAAGGGCGTGTTTGAATATTGTGGACTTTATACCCCCTCTAACACGCAAGCCTTGCAAAGAGCCTTGCATACCAATCACCCCGATTATGATTGGGGCGTGTGGGGACATAATTTGCACAAAATTGTGAACGAGGCACTTTGCGATGAGATGTATGCTACCGTTAATGGCACAAAAACGTCCAAGCAATTTTGCTTTTCGAGTGCAGCCTTATATAAAGCGGTGCGTGCTTACATCCTCGACCAATTTGGCGAAGGCACAGACACCTACAGTGAGCGCATAAGCATCATGCCCATGGACAACCAATTAGCTTGTACGTGCAATGCCTGTCGTGCCAAAGGCAACACAAGTAGTAATGCCACACCAGCAGTGAGCGACTTTGTAATGCGTTTGGCTAAAGAGTTTCCGCGCCACCAATTCTTTACTTCGGCTTATCACACCACAAAGGCAGCCCCACAAGTAGCATTGCCTAAAAATGTGGGCGTGTTTATTTCGAGCTATCCCATGCCCATGCGTGTAGACTTTAAAAAAACGGAGGGCTATCAAGAATTTAGCACAATGGTTGAGGCTTGGAAAAAGAAGTGTGACAAGATATACGTTTGGGATTACGAGCGTAACTATAGCGACTATCTTTCGCCCTTCCCTTGTTTGTTGGCTTTGCAGTCGCGCTTTAAACTCTATCGCGACTTGGGGGTACGAGGTGTGTTTGTAAATGGTAGTGGCGATGACTATTCAGCCTTCGACGATATGCAAACCCAGGTGTTGGCAGCGTTGTTGAATAATCCAGATGCAGATGTAAAGCAAACCGTGAATAACTATTTTGCCAAGTATTATCCCCAAACCTACAAGTTGCTGATGGACTATTATTGGCAGTTAGAAACGCGTGTGCAGCGCACCAACCACTTGTTGCCACTTTACGGCACGATGCAGGACGTGTGTGCGGCATACCTTAATGCTGCAGAGTTTGTGCATTTTCGTGCTCAACTGGATGCAGCCAGTAAGCAAACAGTGGGCGAGGAACGTAAACGACTAAATGAGTTGCTCACAGCTTTGGCATATACCCAACTCGAGCTTTATCGAAGCAAACTTTTGCCTTTGGATAAAGAACAGGCCATTGAGATGCGCGAAATATTGAAGGGTCATAGCGAAATAAAAGGCATGGTTAATCGCGATGAACCTGGAAACACAATAGACGATTATTTGAAACAATGGAAATGATTCCTTACAAAAAATACATAGGTTGGGGCGTTTGTTTGTGCGCATGGGCAACAAGCTTCTTGTTGTTTGTGTCGTGTCACAAACGTTTAGGTCCAACCACCATTCACGTTGAGGACTCTGTGCGCCATTACCCTCCTGTTATTTTGGGCGAAGACATTGACTTGGTGTATGTGTTGCACAATACGGGCGATGAAGTGTTGGCTATTACCGATGTGCAGCCTTCTTGTCCTACCATCGAAACTACAGATGCCAACATCACAACTGTGCCACCAGGTGAAGAGGTGGTGTTGAAGTTCGTATTCCACTCCGATAAAAACATGGGCTATACCCAGCACAGCATTCGTTTGTTTGGTAACATAGCCCCCAAAGGTGTGGCAGAACTCGTGTTCGACACCCGCATTGTTCGTCCTTCCATCGACTTGTCTGACTACGAGGAGTATTATCAAGAAGAATTGCGCTCCACAGGCAAAAAGATGATGGACGCCAGTTACAAGGAATATGAGTATGGTGCTACTGAGGGCGATTACACAACCTATGATGCTCAAGCCAATTAGTGCGATGATAGAATAATTTTTTTGAATAAAATAACTCCTAAGAATATGAAAGAAATTGCAGGAAAAGAATCAAGTAGCTTTAAAGTGCTCTTGGTTGATGACATACCTTTAAATTTACTCTTGCTCGACAAAATGCTGAAGCCTTTTGATTTTCAAATAGTGAAGGCAAATGGTGGACGCGAAGCGTTGCAAGAGGTACAGAAACGTTGGCATACGCCCGACCAAATAGACTTGGCGATTGTAGACCTTATGATGCCCGAGGTAGATGGTTTCCAGGTTATAGAAAGTTTACGTAAGGGGTATGAGATGGAGGGCAATGCCGTTCCACCACAAAACAAAACAGCCTTGCCCCTTATTATCCTTTCGGGTTTAAGCTTTGAGGAAGATGTGAAGAAAGGTTTGGCGTTAGGAGCCAACCACTATCTTACCAAACCCATTGTGATGAACAAACTCTATGACACAGTAACACAATTGCTGACGGAGAAGGTTGAGGCGGAAAAATAAAACAGAGAAGTCGTCTAAACTTTTCTGACGAAGGTTAGATTAACAGGATTTTTCTAACAAAAACAAAGAAAATACACCTATTATATATATGATAAAAAAAACATTGCTCACATGGATGTTTGCGATGGTAGCCTTGGCAATGAACGCGCAGACTCAAAAACTCCCCGTGCTGAAGGTTACCTTCGATGGTGCATTTAATGCCAAAATGGACTATCTGCCAGGATTTATGGAACTTACAGATGCGGATGGCAAGGTGGTAAACCTGCCTGCTAAGTTTAAAACACGTGGTGCAACTGCTAAGCATTACCTCATGAAGCCTTCGTTCAACATGAAGCTTCGCAACGATGACTACACAGCGCAACAAGACAGTGCCTTGTTGGGCATGCGTAGTTGTTCGTCGTGGATTCTCGATGCCATGGCTATCGATTGCATTGGTATGCGCAACCGCGTTTGCTTTGACATTTGGAATCAATTTTCGCGTTTGCCTTACGACACACAATTCGATGGACGCAATGGTACCGAAGGTCGCTTTGTGGAGGTGTACATCAATAATGAGTATAAGGGCATTTACTGTTTGAATGATCGCATCAACCGCAAGTTGCTCAACTTGAAAAAGGTGAAGGAAAATCCCGACAACACCTTCCAAGTGCGTGGCGTGCTTTATAAGAGTGGAACCAACTCTATTGCCAATCAAAACACCCCAGGTTATAACGACGACTACACTGCTTGTGTGGTGGAGTGGCACAATGCTTGGGAACTTGCAGAACCCGATGAAGAATATGCTTGCGAAGCAGCTTGGCAACCTTTGCAGGACCTTTATGCAGGTAAGCGTAGCTACGATGAGGTGAAAAAGTATTTCTACCTCGATAACATGGTAGACTATCAGCTCTTTGTGATGGCATTTAGCATTTCAGACAATTGGGGTAATAAAAACCACTTCTTCTCAGTGCGCAACATCACAAAGGATATTGACGATGTAGAGCCTACTGAAGCTGCGCGTCGCAAGTTCGTAATTACGCCTTGGGACCTCGACACTTCGTTGGGAGGTAGCTACAATGGTTCTAAATCTGATGGCAACTACAGTAATTGGCGCGTGGCAGATGTTGTGAAGAATGGAGGCTTCTATCCTTTCAGTATTTGTCAGGGTCAAGCAGAATATCAGCAAATGTTGCGTAACCGCTGGGCAACGTTGCGTAAGGGGGACCTTTCGGTGGAGAACGTATGCAAGGTGATGGACAGTTATCGCGACCTCTTTATTAACACAGGGGCTTGGAGCCGAATGCTTACTCACTTTAATGCGCAAAAGGAAAAACCTATGCACGTGAATGACCTTGTCAAAGAAGTAGGCTTGGTTGAGCAGTGGTATAAGGCACGTTTTGCTGAAATGGACAATTACTTTGGTACCACATCGAGCGGTATTCACAGTGTTGAGGCGAATGCTGCTGACAATTCAACTGAGATTTACGACTTGCAAGGTCGCAAGGTGAGCCAGCCCCAGCAGCATGGCGTATATATTAAGGGAGGTAAAAAAGTCTTGTTCTAATTTTCCGAAACCCTATCCTTAAGGGTGGTTTAAGAGTAAAAACTGCCCTTAAGTAGTTAAAAAGATTATAATTGGCGTTTTGATGTATAAAAAACAGTATCAACTATTGTGAGTTATAGAAAAAATGCCGAAATTTGAATTTCCTTTCGCTGACGATGGGGGAGGTAATCATTGAGTATTACAATTTATGGTTATAAAGCTTGACGATTACCCCCCCCATTTACAGTTTAATACCTACTAAAAAATTATAGCCTATGCCGCTAAATACATATTGGGTTACAGCTGTAAGTTACACGCTTGTTACGTTAGTTATTCTGGTAAAGAGTTGGTCGTTACGCGACCTCTACGAAAATAAGAATCGTGCCTTCATCATAATGATGCTTTCTATGCTGCTTTTTAGTTTGCAGGATTTTTTATGGGCATTTTGCTATGATGGCATCATCAATAATGAACGCGTGTTCTTTGTTGTGTCGCAACTATTTCACTTTTGGTGGGCAATAACAGCTTTTTGCTGGTTATATTACATACTCGATTATTTGGGGGCAGGAAGAATTACGCGTTCCATCTTATTAACAATTCAAGGGGCTTTTGTGCTTTTAGGATTGATTATGGTGCTTTATAACACCAAGGAGCCCTTGCTATTCAGCATTGAAAATGGACAGTATATTGCCGTTTCGCATCGTTGGTACACCTTTTTGTCTCAATATTTCGTGTACATTCTAACGGGTGCCTACACGCTCTTTCAAGTGGTGCTTAATAGGGGTAAACGCTTGCACCGCTTGCGGTCGAGATATGCGGCAATATGTTGCGCCTCGGTGTTCCCCGTACTCTTAGGTGTGGCTACCATTCACTACACCGATGTGCCTTTCTATAGTTTAGGCTTCCTGTTCTCGTGTTTTGTGCTCTTCGTGTTTGTGGTAGCGTCCGACTACGAAGAGTTGCGAAAGAAAAAGTCTCTCTTTTTGCGCGGCATGAGTCATGAACTCCGCACACCGCTTAATGCAATGTATGGCTTTGCGCAATTATTAGGGATGCCTGATGGAACGTGGACTGATAAGGAACGTGAGCGATATAACACCTATATCAATAATAGTTATAGTATGATCGACATGCTCATTAACGACCTTATGGTGAGTGTAGAGCTTGGCACACAGCAGTATCACGTAAAGAAACATGAGGTGGAAGTGGCAAGCGTTTGTAATAACACCATGAGCTTGGTTGAACTTTGCAAACCTACCGATGTGAATATGCAGGTGCTGATTGACTTGCCCGAGCATTTTATCATCGAGAGCGATTATCGCAGAATTGAGCAAGTGCTCTTTAATTTGCTCACCAATGCCTGTCGCTACACCCTGAATGGAAAAATCCTCTTGCACGCTGCTTTGCATAAGGATGAATTGCAGTTGGTGGTTTCAAATACTTGTGAACCTATCCCTGTTGAGGAAGCCGAAAATATTTTTGACCCTTCAACGCCTATTGGCGAAAGAGTACAGAATTTAGGACTCAAACTAACCGTCTGTCGCAAGGTGGCAGAATTGCTCGGTGGTAGAATTTATTTGGATACTACATATACTGAGGGATGTCGATTTGTGTTGGCGTTAAAAGCTCCGCAACAACACAGAAAACGATAAATCATAATTAAACACCAAAAACTAAACATTATATCAAAAAAACAATTCACTAAAAATGAAAAAGATTTTATTACTCGTAATGACTGCCGTGTTTATGGCAGCATGTTCTTCAGATGAGGTGGGTACAACCACTCCACAAGCCGAAGTTCCGGGTACCGAAGTATACGCAATGGGTAAACAACTTTCTTTGACTTCTACTTCTATTGCAGCTACACCCGTAAACTATGCCGATGCTTACTTCTTTATCCGCATTGACGGACGTATTCCTAAGTCTGTAGGCTCGTATAATATGAAGGACTATTGGCCCAGCAATAGCAATTCCACATCTGTATTTGCCAATGGTAACAAGGGTTCAGTGAATTTAGATTATCCTTATTGGAATTTGTGTACTACCGATCGTTATGTCAGTAAGTATGTGTATGACCCCACAGGGCAGAGCGTAGCGAATGTGCTTGGCAGTGTGCCTACTTACAAGTCGATGATGTCGGTAAATTATAAGAATACAAGCGATATTCAGTCTATTGACACAACCAACTTAAAGATTATTTGGTATGTAGCCAAATTTACATACGGTAAATGGCACGTTGATGGTGTGCTCACATTTAAGAATGTGGATAACGTAGACAAGATTCCTGGCATGACACCCGAAGCAGGATTGGAACCTTCTACCCCCGAACCTCCCATTACCATTGATGGACAAGGCAATGTAGAGGTTGATATTCATCAACAACAACACGACACATGGCAAACAATTAAGACTTCAGTACACGTGCGCGACTTGGTGGACAAGGTTACCGTGGAAATTCCTATCGGACGTGAAGATATGGCTGAGACTGATGACTTTGACATTCGTACTTACGACCTCGTGTTGGGTGCAAAGGTATATATCAATGGACATGAGTATACACTCGATAGCGAAAGTCCTGTAAAGATTACCATCGAACACCAGGTGGATAAAGCCGTATTTACCATTGCATGTACTGACGCCAAATATCTTGCAGCCTTGCGCAAGGAATATGGTGATGGTGTGACCGTGGAAATCTTTTCATACCCCAAGAATTTAACCAAAGAAGAAGTGTGGGCAAAGCTTAAACAAGCTAAAGTAACTACTACACCTGCCACATACGAGCACTTGCATTTTACGGGTGCTACAAGTGCTTTCTTCTCTGAATAAGAGTTGCAGGGTGGTTTTAAAAAAAAGGTGGTTTTTAGAACCACCCTTAATCTGTCAGAACAGAAAAAATATACATTCTAAACAAATCTCATTATCGAAGAAAAGCTATGATTACAACAGAAGAAGTGTGTAGGCTTATTCGCGACAAAAAGATAATGGACGATTCAAACACAACGATTGTTGTGCTCGACGAAAACTTAAGAATCCTGTATGTAAACGACAACTTTATTGCCGCTGATGCACACCTACATCCTGGCGACTTGATAAAGTGCAAAAATGCAGTGGAGGCGCAAGAGGGTTGTGGCTCGCACGAGAACTGCAAAGATTGCGAACTGCGTAAAATGGTTGAGGCTTCTATAAGTCGAAACAAGAAGATGGAAACACAAGCCGACTTCTTGGTAGAATCCAACCAAACGCTTAGTTTACATGCCATTTCAACTCCTTATGAGTATGAAGGTAAAACAGGTTCGATTGTATTGTTGATTGATAGAACAGAACAGCAGCGCGAGTTTATGCTTGAACGCACGTTCTTTCACGATTTGTTGAATATTTCGGGTGCCTTGAAAGGGCTGCTTGATTGTGTGCAGCACGACAATGTTCAAGACATCATCCCCATTTTGCGCGATATCTCAGGACAACTCCTTGACGAGGTTGAAGCGCAACGCGACCTAATCTTTGCAATGAATGGCTTGCTTCAACCTAAACACAAAAGGTTTAAAGCAAGTGATATGTTAGAAAATCTTGATGCCTTGGTACGTATGGCTAAAGAGATGCACAATATTAAAATTGTTGTAGACTCTACCGTAACAGACGAGGAAGTGAATAGTGATAAAAGACTATTGAAACGTGTGCTCTTCAATATGTTGAAAAATGCATACGAGGCAAGTCCTAACTCGGTGGTTACATTAGGTCTTCATGCTACGGACGACAAGATTATTTTCTCTACACATAACAATGCGGTCATCCCCGAACACATTAAAAGTAAAATATTTATCTACGGCAACTCAACTAAGGGTGCTAAACGTGGTCTGGGTACATACAGCATGAAATTGATTGGCGAGAATTTCTTGCATGGACGTGTGTGGTTCGAGTCTGCTGAGGGAGTAGGAACAACCTTCTACATCGAATTGGACAGAGTAAAGGATTAAGTGTTAAGTATTACAAACTATTGCATGACCTTGCTGAAGCTATTGCATGTCCTTGCTGAAGCAAGAAGCATTTTTCTATTATTATGTAGTCCTTGGAAGTAGGGTGTTCAAAATCCGCATTTTTTTCTGCATGATATATGATAGAAATATCAAGAAGTCTTACGCGCCAGCCTCACCCCATTAGGGGTGATATAAGGTAGCCAGGTATGAGAGTGAGGGGGAGCTTGTCTCCCCCTCACTCTCATGCCTGGTTTCCGTATGCAACAACCTCAAACTACGCACGCCG
>UQPD01000059.1 GCA_900542795.1 uncultured Prevotella sp.
CTACACGCGTAAGATCGTCGGCAGCGTCAGATGTGTATAAGAGACAGAAATAAAATATGGCAAAGTTCAAACGCATTTTGCTTAAGCTCAGTGGTGAAAGCTTGATGGGCGAGCAAGGTTATGGCATAGACGTAAAACGTCTCAACGAATACGCAACACAGATAAAAGAAGCGCTCGAGATGGGTGTGCAAATCAGCATCGTTATTGGTGGTGGCAACATCTTTCGTGGTTTGAGTGGAGCAGGTAAAGGCTTCGACCGTGTAAAGGGCGACCAAATGGGAATGTGTGCCACTGTTATCAATTCGCTTGCTTTGAGTAGCGCACTGGGTGCAATCGGTGTAAAGAGCCATGTGCTCACAGCCATCCGTATGGAACCCATTGGCGAGTTCTATAGCAAATGGAAGGCTATTGAAGCTATGGAACGTGGCGAAGTTGCCATCATCAGTTGTGGCACTGGTAGTCCTTACTTCACCACCGACACAGGCTCATCATTGCGTGGCATCGAAACTGAGGCAGACGTAATGCTTAAGGGTACTCGTGTTGATGGTGTTTACACTGCCGACCCTGAGAAAGACCCTACAGCTACTAAGTTCGATGAAATCACTTACGATGAAGTTCTTTCGCGCGGTCTTAAGGTGATGGATGTTACTGCAACCGCCATGTGTCGCGAAAACAAGTTGCCTATCTACGTGTTCAATATGGATGTTTACGGCAATCTGAAGAAGGTGCTCGAAGGCGAAAACATTGGAACTTACGTGCACGCATAACATAATAAAGAACAAAAGGTTTAGGAGTTGAAAAGTTTAAGAGATAAGCTATAACGCATTTAGTAGCCACTTAACTTTTTAACTCCTAAATTTTTCTCTTTGTAGACATTCAACTCTATTTATATATATATGAAGAAAACTCTACTTACGCTGTTCGCAGCAACCCTTTTTGCTGTCTCGGCAAGTGCCATACCTGCCAAGCCGCGCAAGCAAACGGTGAAGCAGCCCGATGGTACAACACTTACCATTACATTTAAGGGTGATGAAAACTACCATTTTGTTTCAACACTCGATGGAATACCTCTTGTTAAGCGTGCAGACGGCGCTTATTGCTATGCAACCATTGATGCCAATGGAAACACAACAGCCTCAACTCAGTTAGCACATAATGCCGATGAACGCGCTGCGGGTGAGATAACTTTTGTAAACAATAACGCACAACATGCAGCCCATGTACGCCAAAAAGGTGTACAGCGTGCTGCACAACGTAATGCCAATCGCATAGCCCGTTTGCAAAAGCGTAATAACCGCCATAAAGTGAGCATTGCCCCAGGTGTAGGAGGCGAAGGAGTAGGAGTAACAGGTTCGCGCAAGGGTTTAGTCATTTTGGTAAACTTTAAAGATGTCAAGATGCAGTCTGCTCATAACAACGAAGAGTGGAGCAATTTCTTTAACCAAAAAGGCTATAGCAAAAATGGTAACTCAGGTTCTGTGCACGATTACTTCTACAACCAATCATACGGTCAGTTTGATCTCACCTTTGATGTGGTAGGTCCTGTAACCGTGTCGAAAAACATGAAGGAGTATGGTGGTAACAATAGTAATGAAGAAGATATAGACCCCGCAGGCATGGTGGTTGAGGCTTGTAAACTGGCAGCTTCAAAGGTAAACTTTGCCGATTACGATTGGGATAAAGATGGCGAGGTAGACCAAGTATATGTAATTTATGCGGGTTATGGCGAAGCCTCTACAGATATTGAAGATACCATTTGGCCGCACGAGTGGCAAATAGAGGAGGCTGGATACAGTCTTACACTCGATGGTGTACGCATCAACACCTATGGATGTTCGTCAGAGTTAATGGGCGACACCAGTAGTAAAACCATGGAAGGCATTGGCACCGCATGTCATGAGTTTAGCCATTGTTTAGGCTTGCCCGATATTTACGACACAACCTATGGTGGAGGCTATGGCATGCAAGAGTGGGACGTAATGGACTACGGCTCGTATGCTGCCGATGGTTACGAACCTGTGGGCTACAACTCTTACCAGCGTTGGGTGAGTGGTTGGATGCAACCCACCGAACTCAATTCGGCTTGCTATGTTAAAGACATGAAGGCACTCTCTGATGCGCCCGAAGCTTATATCGTTTATAACGAGAAAACTCCTTCCGAATATTATCTGCTTGAAAACCGTCAGCAGAAAGGTGGCGATAAAGCACTGCCTGGTCATGGCTTGCTAGTAATCCATGTCGATTATAATAAGCGTGCTTGGGAAGAAAACACCTTGAACGATGTAAAGAACCATCAGCGCTTCTCAATCATTGCAGCCGACAATAAGTATACAGCCACCAGTATGGATGGCGATACTTATCCAGGAACCAGTGGCAATACAGAACTCACTGACACCTCGAAACCAGCGGCTACATTGTTTAATGCCAATGCTGATGGTCGCAAGTATATGGGTAAACCCATTACAGAGATAGCCGAGAGCAAGGACGGACTTATTTCATTCACCTTCATGAATGGTGAAAGCCTCGACACACCAGCCGAAGAGAGTTTAAAGTCTACAATCCATTCAACTACAGCCTTTACGGCACAATGGGGAGCTGTGACTGAAGCCGAAAACTATAACCTCGAAATCAAAGAATTGGGTGCTGCTAAAGACCCCTCAGAAGCAAAACTAATTGGCGAAGAGTTTACAAAATGGGGCGAAGGTTTAAAGGTTGATGGCTCAAAGGACATATCTTCGTCGCTCGACGAAAAAACAGCCACTCCTGGTTGGACAGGCCTCAAGGTATACAATGGCATTGGTGGTGCAAAACTCGGCACATCAAAGTCTATGGGGTATCTTGTTTCGCCCAGTTTAGATGCTGACAGCGAAGTGCTTACTGTGGCACTTACTATGTCTCCGTTCAAAACCGAGAACGCGGTAACCTTAACATTGCTCTCAGCCAATGATGCCGAGTTGTCGTCACAGTCTATTACAGCAACAGGCAATATGCAAGTGTTCCATTTCGCTAACCCCGTGGGTAGTGGCGTTAAATTGAAAATCACCTCAGCCAAACGCTCGTATGTAAATGCTGTGAGCATCTTCGATGGTGACTTTGAGGCAGATGACCTTGTCGATGTGCTTTCTGCTCAACATAAGGTAAAGGCTGTAGCATCGCGTGCTAAACAAAGTTTTACGGGTATTACCTCTACTTCGTTAGCCTTTACAGACCTTACGGATGGTGGCACTTACATGTGGCGTGTTCAAGCTGCAAAGGGAAATGTTCTTTCCTCTTGGACACCCTGGCAAAAGGTGGTACTTTCGGGTATTTCAGAAGGAATTGGTTCTTTGCAGACATCTACTGAGGCTAATAATGACATTGCTGCCAACGAGTTGGTTGACGTTTACACGGTTCATGGTCAGTTTGTAGGTCGTATGCCTTATGCAACTCTCCAATCGCAGTCCGCTTTCAGTGGTGTCTACCTCTTGTGTACTGCAAAGGGCAAGTTGGTTAAGTGTGTTCTTAAGTAAGAAGTAATACAAACTATTTCAGTTTGAAATGTGCATCATAAGTAGGTGTTCAAAATTATTTTATACAATCAGTACGTGTTATTTTCGCATTGAAAGCACGTTCTCGGGCGCATCTGTTTCCCTCGTTCTCAGTCACATAGCCCGCTATGCTCCTTCATCCGAGGAAAACAGCTGCATCCCGATAACGCACTTTCAATGTAAAAATAATTTCGAACACCTACTTAAAAGTCAGGTATGTGAGATTGGGAAATACCCAAATCTTAACATACCTGACTTTTGTGAATGCCTTGGTCGGTTCTTTCATATAAGCTCTTCGCTTTGCACAATACCATGCATTACAGCAAAGATGGTGAGGGCGGCTACGCTACGTGTACCTAATTTGTCGGTAAGGTTATTGCGGTGTGTAATAACCGTGGCTACGCTAACCCCCATTTGTGCTGCAATTTCCTTGTTAATCATCCCCGAAACGATACCCTTAAGTACTTCGCGCTCACGAGGTGTGAGGTGCGGATGTTCGTGGGTCTCCTTATCGTCGTTGGTAACAGGTAATTGGGCTTGACGCACAACTTCGGGTTCTTTGCCATGCGGACCATGTGAGCGTTGCGCCAAGGCTATAATGGCAGAAATAAGTGCTTTCTCGTCTTGAAAAACATTGAGTGTGTGAAAGCCATGTGGCAAATGCATGGTCTCTTCAGCATGAACCAAAACAATAGTTTTGTGCTGACGTTGCAAAAAATAAGAAGCTCCCACCAATAATTCTTCGGTTGAAACAAAATAGTGAAAGAAACTATCCGCATTATCGGCTTGTATTAGTTCAGCGTAACGTGAAAATAAACATACATCGGCACCAGGCATCATACGATGTATAATGTCTGAAAGACCTATGGCTGCCAATGTATTGGGCAAAATTATTGCAATGGAGGGACGCATGGAGAGAATGTATGAGTGGAATTGCGTTGCTTTATGAGTTGGCGTTCGTTGGATGTTTGGCGGAATGGTATGAATTCTTAGAATTTACAAAAACAAAAATCTTAGAATCTTCCTAAATACAGAACCTTTTTTAAATACAGAACTTTATTAAAATACAGAACCTTCTTAAAATCAGTCCTTATAAAACTACCTTTTATTTAGTTTACCACAAGACGGTCGCCAAAGTACTGACGCAAAATGTTTTCGGCATGTTGTTTTTGTTCGGGCGTATTCGTGGGGACGTCTTTTAGTTTGTAGTCCCATCCCAAAGCCTCATATTTGTGAACGCCCAAGGTGTGGTAGGGCAGGAGCTCGATGCGCTGTAGCTGCTTGTAGTTAGCAAAATGTTTGCCCAAAGCATGTAGGTCCTCATCGAAATTGCTTACACCTGGCACCAATACGTAGCGTAGCCAAAAAGGATGTCCTGTTTCTTCCAGCCACTCGGCAGTGCGCAAAGGTTGTTCATTGCCATGTCCTGTTATGTAACGATGGCGTTCGGGGTTAAATTCCTTGATATCGAGCATAACGAGGTCGGTAAGTCCCCAAAGTTCTTCCACATCTTTGTTCCAAATGGCACCATTGCTATCTACACAGATGTGGATACCCTCAGCCTTCAGCATTTTAAACAAAGGAATAAGTGCTTTAGCTTGTACCGTAGGTTCGCCCCCCGAAAAGGTAATGCCACCTCGTTTGCCAAAGAAAGGCTTAAACGACACAGCTTGTTGCACAATGTGATTGGGGTCGGTAAGGGTACTTTCGCCTACGGCATCGATTGTATCGGGGTTGGCACAATAAAGACAGCGGAAAGGGCAGCCTTGTAAAAAAACTACGTAGCGCAGACCTGGACCATCGAACGTGCCCATCGACTCGTAGCTGTGAACGCGTATTTGCATAATCTGTTTTAATCTTAGAAAATTGATGTGTTGGCGGGCTTTAAACACGCCAACTTGCTTTTTATGTGTGCAAAGATACGGCATTCTATGAAAAAAGATGTAACTTTGCTCCCAAATACATATATATTATGGCAAAAGATACGGTAATATTAACAGGCGACCGTCCTACGGGTCGCCTTCACATAGGCCATTACGTTGGCTCTTTGAAGCGTCGTGTTGAGTTGCAAAACGAGGGCGACTTCAAAAAAATGTTTGTGTTCATTGCCGATGCACAGGCATTGACCGACAATATTGACAATCCTGAAAAGGTGCGTCAAAATGTGATTGAGGTGGCACTCGACTATTTGGCTTGCGGACTCGATCCGCAAAAAACAACCATTTTCATCCAAAGCCAAATTCCTGAGCTTTGTGAACTCTCGTTCTATTTTATGGACTTGGTCAGCGTGAGCCGTTTGCAGCGTAACCCTACGGTGAAAACTGAAATCGGCATGCGTGGTTTTGAGTCAAGCATCCCCGTGGGCTTCTTTACCTATCCCATTAGTCAGGCAGCCGACATTACAGCCTTCCGCGCTACCACCGTGCCTGCTGGCGAGGACCAAAAGCCCATGATTGAGCAAGCAACCGAAATTGTACGTCGCTTTAATCACATCTATGGCGAAACTTTGGTAGAGCCCAACATCTTGTTGCCCAACAATTCCGTTTGCTGCCGTTTGCCGGGAACAGATGGTAAGGCAAAGATGTCGAAGAGTTTGGGCAACTGCATCTACCTTTCTGAAACAGCAAAGGAGGTGGAGAAAAAGGTGAAGTCTATGTATACTGATCCCACCCACTTGCGTGTTGAAGACCCTGGACACATTGAGGGAAACACCGTGTTTACTTATCTTGATGCTTTTTGCCGTCCTGAGCACTTTGGTCTTTATTGGCCCGAATATCAAAACCTTGACGAAGTGAAGGAGCACTACCAACGTGGAGGCTTGGGCGATATGAAGGTCAAGAAATTCCTCAATAAGATTTTACAGGAAGAACTCGAACCCATCCGCCAGCGTCGTGCAGAGTTTGAAAAAGATATTCCCGCAGTTTACGAAATGCTACGTAAGGGATGCGAAGAGGCACGTGCCGTAGCTGCCGACACCTTGAGCGATGTGCGCCGTGCCATGAAAATCAATTATTTTGATGACGCTGCCTTGATAGCAGAACAGGCTGCTCGCTTTGCTGCAAAATAAGCAGAAAGGTAACTTTAGGCGAGAAAGTGTGGCTTATTTTAGGTTGAAAATGGGCGAAAAGCTTATTTCGATGTA
This sequence comes from uncultured Prevotella sp., assembly GCA_900542795.1. Taxonomy (GTDB): domain Bacteria; phylum Bacteroidota; class Bacteroidia; order Bacteroidales; family Bacteroidaceae; genus Alloprevotella. The sequence continues at coordinate 6,670 of UQPD01000059.1, forward strand.
AAAAATGCACGCCTTTTTTGCTCAATCACAAAAGTTTTCATAACTTTGCACCCCGAAGTAGGAAGGTGCCTCAATGAAACTGAACGAGGCCGTGAGGTCTGTTACAATGGTGGTGCTGACCTTTCCCGCTCACCTGATATGTATATCAAAAACAAAAAAACAGCATAACAAAAATGAAAAGAACATTCCAACCCCACAATCGTAAGAGAAACAACAAGCATGGTTTCCGTCAGCGTATGCAGACTGCCAATGGCCGTCGCGTATTGGCTTCACGTCGTGCAAAAGGTCGTAAAAAGTTGACCGTGTCTGACGAAGTTCATGGCAAGAAATAAACAATTCGTTGCTTGAAAAAAAGACCTTGGAAGAGCGTATGCTTTTCTGAGGTCTTTTTTTCTGGTTAGTAAGTATGTTTTTAGGTTGTCTTTTTTCGGTTCAAAAAAATGAAGGGTAGTTCTAAAAAACAGAACTACCCTTTCTATATAATATAGGTGTGTGTATTATTCATTGCAACCGCAGCATCCCGTGCCATCAAAGCAGTGGGTGCAGAGTTGGCACTTAGGCAAGCCAATGGCTTGCACCAACGTTTCGAGCTTGTTAAAACGTAAAGAAGTCAATCCTAAACGTTTGCGAATTTCCTCAACCATGCGTTGATATTGGGGTGAATCGGTTGTGGCGTATTTCTCTAAATCTTTGTTAGGGTCACCTTCGAACTCACCAATGATGCGACGGGTGATAAGTTCCATGTCGCTTTTTGAAGAGGTGAAACCAATGAAGGGGCAACCATAAATAAGTGGGGGACAAGCAATACGCATGTGAACCTCGCGTGCACCATCATCGAAAAGCACACCCACGTTGTCGCGCAACTGTGTGCCACGCACAATAGAATCATCGCAGAAGAGCACGCGTTTGCCATTGAGCATATCGCGGTTAGGAATTAACTTCATCTTAGCAACCAACGAACGCATGGATTGGTTGGCAGGGGTGAAGCTACGAGGCCATGTGGGGGTGTATTTAGAAATGGCACGCTGATAAGGCTTCTGCATGCCTGCAGCATAACCTAATGCCATGCCTACACCCGAGTCGGGGATGCCGCAAACGCAGTCAACTTCGGTATCATCCTCCATTGCCATGATGCGTCCATTTTCATAGCGCATTTCTTCGACATTGCGACCTTCGTAGGTTGAAGTGGGGAAACCATAGTACACCCAAAGGAATGAACATATTTGCATGTTTTTGCGAGGTGCACGCAATTGCTCGATGCTATCGGGGCGCAGGCGCACTACTTCGCCAGGACCTAAGAAACGCTCTGTTGTATAGTCTAAGTTAGGGAATGCTGTGCTTTCGCTTGTAGCAGCATATGCGCCCTCTTTTTTACCTATAATAATAGGGGTGCGTCCCCATGAGTCGCGAGCAGCGATAATGCCATCCTCGGTTAAGAGCAACATGGAGCATGAACCCTTGATGTTGCGGAATACATTATCGATGCCCTCCTCAAATGTTTTGCCTTGAATAATGAGCAAACCAACAAGCTCGGTAGGATTGGTCTTGCCCGACGAGAGTTCTGAAAAGTGCATGTTCTGTGCGAGCAGTTGTTTTTCAATCTCGTCGATATTCTGTATTTTTGCTACTGTTACAATAGCAAACCGCCCCAAATGCGAGTTGAGCACAAGTGGCTGTGCATCCGTGTCGCTAATTACGCCAATGCCCGATGTGGCACCAGCAAAGCGCGACAATGTTGGCTCGAATTTAGTGCGGAAATAAGAACTTTCAAGATTGTGGATGGAACGCGTAAACGCACGCTCTTCCTTGTTGTAAGTGGCCATACCACCTCGGCGTGTGCCTAAATGTGAGTTGTAGTCTGTGCCGTAAAATAAATCGGCTACGCAGTCAATCTGCGATACGGTGCCAAAGAAACCTCCCATAGGTGTTAATGTGTTGTGTGTTGAAGTTTACGCGTGCAAATTTAACGCAAATGTAAAAAGTAAGAAAGTATATTGCTGTTTTTTACTACATATTTTTTTGCTGTAATAGTGTTTTGCAAATACCGCATAACAAATTCTTTGATACTTATCTTCTAAAAAAGCTTCTCTTGTGTCGGTTGTTGTTTTATGGAGCTTTTGCACAAATCAAATATTTTGATAAATAACGATGGGAGTTAAAAAAACGACAAATCTTTGCTTATCTCTTGAAGATTTGTGTTAACTTCGCAGAAATTACTATACATTCCGATGAAATATTCATTTATAATACCCGTTTACAACCGTCCCAATGAGGTGGACGAATTGCTGCAGAGCCTTAAAACGCAGACGTTTAAAGACTTTGAGGTGGTTGTTGTGGAAGACGGATCGAACATACCGTGCGAGAATGTGGTGCGTAGCTACAGCTCGGACTTGAATGTGCGCTATTATAATAAGCCTAACTCAGGACCTGGACAGACACGCAATTATGGTGTGGAGCGTGCACAGGGCGAGTATGTGCTTATTTTAGACTCTGACGTAGTGCTTCCGCCAGGTTACTTGCAGGCTGTAGACGATGAGTTGCAACAAAAGCCATGTGATGCCTTTGGGGGTCCCGACCGTGCGCATAAAGATTTCACACCGATGCAAAAGGCTATTAACTATGCCATGACCTCCTTCTTTACTACAGGGGGCATTCGTGGGGGTAAGAAAAAGATGGATAAGTTTTATCCGCGCTCGTTTAATATGGGCGTAAGACGCGAGGTATATGAAGCATTGCAAGGATTTTCGAAAATGCGTTTTGGCGAGGACATAGACTTTTCAACACGCATTTTTAAAGGAGGCTATAAGTGTCGCCTATTTCCAGAAGCCTGGGTGTGGCATAAGCGCCGCACGGATCTTAAAAAGTTCTTTAAGCAAGTGCACAATTCAGGCATTGCTCGCATCAACCTTATGAAGCGTCATCCTGGCACTTTGAAGTTGGTGCATACGCTACCTGCAGTCTTTACTTTGGGTTGCGCCCTTTTGGTGTTGCTGAGTATTGTAGCTGCAGCAGTGGCTTGTCCGCATTGGTGGGTAATGCTGTTGCCTTTTGTTTTATTTGCCCTTATTATTTTTGTGGATGCTGCCTTGCAAGAGCGCAGTTTGGGCGTAGGATTGCGAGCTGTTGCAGCAGCTTACATTCAGCTATGGGGCTATGGCTCGGGCTTTTGGCGTGCATGGTGGAGACGTTGTGTGTTAGGCAAAGGCGAATTTGAGGCTTTTAGCAAGAATTTTTATAAATAGGTAGTATGAAACTCAGTATCACCGACTTGGCACTTGATGACCGTCCACGCGAAAAGTTCATTGCGCAAGGTGCAGGATCGCTAACCACTTCGGAATTGTTGGCTATACTCATAGGTTCGGGTAACACCGATGAAAATGCTGTGGGGCTTATGCAGCGCATTTTGAGTGATTGCAAGGGAAGCCTCACAACTTTGGGACGCAAGACCATTGCCGAACTGTGTCAGTATAAGGGTGTAGGACCTGCTAAGGCTATTACCATTTTGGCTGCTTGTGAGATTGGTGTGCGCCGAGGTAGCGAAAGTGATCAACGTGTGAAAGTGGTGGGAGCGGCTGATATCTATAACTTTTTTAAGCCTAAGATGCAGGATCTGTCACACGAGGAATGTTACGTGTTGTTGTTAAGTCAGAGTTTGAGTATACTTGGTTCGAAGTTGCTGAGCAAGGGTGGCATCACGGGTACAGTGGTGGATGTGCGTATTTTGCTAAAGGAAGCGTTGCTTGCAAATGCCACATGCATTGCGTTGGCGCACAATCATCCATCGGGACATACTAAACCAAGTAAAGAAGACGACCGACTGACAGAGAAGGTAAAAACTGCCGCTCGTGTTATGGACATAACGCTTATCGACCATATAATAGTTGCCGACAAGGGCTTTTATAGCTATAGGGAAGAAGGACGAATTTAACATGGGTATCAATATAATTTTTTAAAACATGGAAGCTACAGAAAAACTTAAAATAGAAGAGCGCATTGTGGATGTGCTTAAAACTGTATACGACCCTGAAATTCCTGTTGACATTTACAACTTGGGATTGATTTATCGCATAGATTTGCACGACGATGGCATTCTTGAGCTTGATATGACGCTTACTGCCCCCAATTGTCCTGCAGCCGACTTTATTGTTGAGGATGTTCGCACCAAGCTTGATGGCATCACTGGTGTGAAAGAGGCTAAGGTGAACCTTGTGTTTGAGCCTGAATGGGACAAAGACATGATGACCGAAGAGGCTAAGTTAGAACTCGGATTTATGTAAAAAGAAGTGGAAACTTTTTCCCTCCCCAAAAAACTTTCAGTTATGAGTCAACACAACAATCAATCAGAGCATATAGCGCGTCGCAACATTTATTTTCTGTCGGATGCGCATTTGGGAAGTCTTGCCATTCCGCATCCGCGTATGCAGGAAAGGAGATTGGTGAACTTTCTTGACAGCATAAAGCATAAAGCCGAAGCGGTGTATTTAATGGGTGACATTTTTGACTTTTGGTATGAGTATAAAAATGTGGTTCCTAAAGGGTACACGCGTTTGCTTGGCAAAATCAGTGAACTCACTGATATGGGGGTTGAAGTTCATTATTTTATTGGAAACCATGATATTTGGCAACTCGACTATTTTGAAAAGGAGTGTGGCATGACATTACATCGCCATAGCGAGGTGGTGGAGTTGCATGGGCAAATGTTTTTTCTTGCCCATGGTGATGGACTTGGTTCGAAGGATAAGAAATTTAAGTTTTTGCGTGCCATGTTTCATAGCACTACTTGTCAGCGTCTGTTTTCGATGCTTCATCCTCGTTGGGGGATAGCCTTTGGCTTGGAGTGGGCACGGCGTTCGCGACTAAAACGTGAAGATGGCAAAGAGCCTCCTTATCAGGGAGAACAAAACGAGGAATTGGTTATCTTTGCCAAAGAATACATGCAATCGCATCCCGACATTAACTATTTCATCTTTGGGCATCGTCACATTGAGCTCGATTTAATGTTGGCACGTAGCACGCGCCTCATGATTTTGGGCGATTGGATTAGTCAATTCTCCTATGCAGTGTTCGATGGTGAACACATGTTTATGGAGAGCTTTATGGAGGGAGAAACGCAATTATAGTTTTTAGGAAATCATCCTTTAAAAAGAATATGTAGCAAATACACCTGTTTGTTCGTCTAAATATACAAACAGGTGTAAATGCTTTTTAAAGAGAAAGAACATATAGGTTTCTCCCTTTTATTATAGTTTTCACATAGTAATAACCCCTCGTATTATGCAAGACTTTTTTTTAAAAGCAGCACACATAACCAAGCGTTATGCTGCTCACACCGCTCTTAACGATGTGAGTATTTGTGTGCCGCGTGGCAAAGTGTTCGGGTTGCTTGGCCCTAATGGTGCAGGCAAAACTACACTCATTCGTATTATCAATCGTATTACGGCTCCCGATAGTGGACAAGTAATGTTTGACGGACATGCTTTTCGTCCTGAGGACGTTATGCAAATTGGCTATCTGCCCGAAGAACGTGGACTTTATAAGAAAATGAAGGTGGGAGAGCAAGCTATTTACTTGGCTCAACTAAAGGGACTTAGCAAGGCTGAAGCTACCACACGTTTGAAAATGTGGTTCGACAAGTTTGGCATTATGCCTTGGTGGAACAAAAAGCTTGAAGAACTCTCCAAGGGTATGCAGCAAAAGGTGCAGTTTATCATCACTGTGCTTCATGAGCCTCCTTTGCTTATCTTTGATGAACCTTTCTCTGGTTTCGACCCTGTGAATGCTGAAATGCTGAAACGTGAAATTCTTGAGTTGCGTGACAAAGGACACACCATTATCTTTTCAACCCACAATATGTCATCGGTTGAAGAGGTATGCGATGAAATAGCTCTAATCAATCATTCGCAAGTGGTGCTTTCGGGGCATGTAGATGAGGTGAAAGAGCGTTTTCGTACGGGTGTTTACGAGGCAGTTTCTAAAGATGGCTCGTTACAGTCGGTTGACGGAAAGTTTTGTGTTACGCAGCATGTGCAGTCGGGCGACTTGCATACTTACACCATTCAAAAGGAAGACGCGCTCACCAATTCACAACTTATTGGTGCTGTGGCAAGTTGCATAGAACTGCGGTCTATCAGCGAGCAAATGCCTTCTATGCAAGAAATATTTTTGAAAACCGTACAGCATCTATAGATTATGAACAAGTTTATATTAGTAGCGTCGAGAGAGTTTTTGACGCGCGTCAAGAAAAAGTCGTTTATCATCCTCACCGTGCTAATGCCTTTTATTTTTGCTGCCCTCGTGTTTGTGCCTATTTGGCTATCGAGCATCAAGGATAACGACCAAAAGGATGTGGCTGTGTCGGATGTTACAGGTAAGTATGTGGGTTTATTTAAGAACGACCAAACTTATCGCTATGTACCTATTAGTGACCCCGATAATAAGGCGTATTATGCGGATACCAGTCACTTTGAGGCTGTGATAGACATACGTGCAGACCTTGTGCATAACCCAAAGGCTGTTACCATTTATTCGCGCAATGAAGTGGCTGCAGGCTTGTTGTCGTATGTCAACAATGTGCTTAATGAAAAGATTCGTCACGATAAACTTGAGGCAACAGGGATTAAGGGTATAGAAAAAATTCTTTCTGATGTACAGTCTGAAATTTCTGTGCCTACGATGAAGCGTTCTGCTGATGGAAGTACAACTTCGTCAGACACGAATATTGCTATTGCAGCAGGGTTTATTTTCACCTTCTTAATCTACATGTTTGTTATGTCGTATGGTGGTATGGTAATGCAAAGTGTGATGGAAGAGAAGACTAATCGTATAGTCGAGCTTATGGTGTCGAGTGTTAAGCCCTTCCAACTAATGATGGGTAAGATTGTGGGCATTGCTTGTGTTGGTTTTGTGCAATTAGCCATTTGGGGCGTGATGTTGGTAGTGATTCTTACAGCAGCGGGTTTTGTCTTTGGCGTATCGGGTGCCGATATGGCGCAAACCCAACAGATGGGTATGGCGGGTATGAGTGCTGCGGCAAATCCTGCTGTCATGCAAGCTGCTATGCCGAGTGAGTCACAGCAATTATTTTCGGCTTTGTTGAACCTTCCTTATGCGGAATTGGGTACTTGTTTTGTGCTTTACTTCATTGGGGGATACTTGCTTTATGCCTCATTCTTTGCTGCAATTGGAGCCTCGGTTAATGAGCAGGAAGACTCTTCACAATTTATGATGCCTGTTATTATCATCATGATTTTTGGTCTTTATGCTGCAATGGGATCAGCTGAGAATACGAATGGACCATTGGCTTTTTGGTCATCCATGTTCCCTCTAACTTCTCCTATTGTGATGATGGTTCGCATTCCATTCAATGTTCCTGTGTGGCAAGAATTGCTTTCTTTGGGTATTCTCTATGCCACAGCTTTATTCTTTGTTTGGTGTAGTGCTCGCATTTACCGTGTTGGCATTTTGATGTACGGCAAAAAACCGAGTATCAAGGAAATGATTAAATGGATGAGATACAAATGATAAGTATTAAGTATTAAGTATTAAGTATTACAAACGATTTGGTGTCAAGTAATAAGTAATAGGT
>UQPD01000060.1 GCA_900542795.1 uncultured Prevotella sp.
CTTTACAGACTATTTACAGACTATAAGTAATACATAATTCTGATGGACATTTATAACTAAAAACATAAACAGTTGTTTGCTTAGTAAGTATTCAAATAGTTTTAGTTAAAACGATTCAGCGACTTAACTAAAACGGTTCAGCGACTTAACTAAAACAATTCAGTGACTTAACTAAGACGATTCAGCGACTTAACTAAAACAATTCAGCGACTTAACTAAAACAATTCAGCGACTTAACTAAGGAATTTTTGAGGTGTATTTGATGGTGTTATAGCGTGTTTTCTTCTACGATATAGGACTTATTTGTTTTTAATTATATCTATACAATAATAAAGGTGTATTTCATATCTGATAATCAGAACAGAAATACACCTTTATTAAAGTGTTAATGTTTAAGCAAATGTTTAGAGATTATTGGTAACCTCGTTACCCATCTGCATTACATAAGTAAGTTTCAAGTCGTGGTCGAACATCATGAGGTCGGCATCCTTGCCATCTTCGAGTGAACCCTTGCGGTTGTATACACCCATAATCTTAGCAGGAGTTTCGCTTGCCATGCGACAAGCATCCTCAAGAGGTATGTTAGCCATCTGCACGCAAGTACGAATTAATCGGTCCATTGTAGCAATAGATCCAGCCAAAGCTGAGCGGTCAGCCAATTTGCAAACACCATCTTCAAGAATTACGCGAGGGTCGAATGCGGCATCGCCTTCGGTTGCTGCACAAGCTAAAGAGTCGGTAATCAATGCGGTACGTTCTACACCCTTAATTTGATAAATCATGCGGAGCATAACGGGGGGAACGTGGATGCCATCGGCAATCATTTCTACTGTCATATCCTCGAGTGCAAAGATACTCTCGACAGTGCCAGGCACTTTGAATTCGCGGTTTTTATAAACCACAGGCATTGCGTTGTAGAAGTGAGTGGCATGTGTCATACCTGCATCGTGACCTGCTACAACATCCTCGTAAGTAGCACGAGTGTGAGCAATGGCAGGAAGAACACCGTGCTTGCGGCAAGCTGTGATAAACTCTGTAGAGCCTGGAAGTTCGGGAGCCTCATCCCAACGCTTCAAACACTTATACTTTTCGAGCAAGGGTTCGTATTCTTCTGCTACGGGAGCTTTAATCCATTCAGGAATCTGTGCACCAGCCTGTGCAGGGTTAAAGTAAGGACCTTCAAGGTGTAGACCCAAGATAGGACTATTTTCCTCAGCCATGAGTTTGTCGCAAGTTTCGCATGCGGCCTCAATCATTGGAACAGTAGAAGAAGAAAGTGTGGGGAAAATAGATGTAGTACCGTGCTTCATGTGTGCTTTTACAGCCACGCGGAAAGCCTCTTCAGTTCCTTCCATAAAGTCGCGACCACCGCCGCCATGAACGTGCATTTCAATACCGCCAGGAACTACAGAGCAACCCTTAGCATCGATAATCTCAGCGCCTTCAACAGGGAGGTCACAGTTTGCCACGGCTTTAATTTTATTGCCGTCGATAATAACAGAACCGCCTTCGAGCCAACCATTAGGAGTAAGAATGCGGCCATTGATAATTTGCTTAAGCATATTTTTGTTAGATAGGTTAATGTGAACTTGGAAGGCTGTGTAGCCACGTAAAAAATATGTAATAGGTCGTCATTGTTGAGGTGTAAGGGTTCCTCTACTGTACCCAAAACAATGCGTGGCATGCAGAACTTTTAAGTTCATTAGTTGAAATTACATAGCAAAGGTACGTATATTTTTTTAACTTTGCACTCAAATTGAAAAAAAGTATGGATATTACACAACGTGAAGACCGCAGATTACGTCCTCGTCGCAGAGGTTGGTTGGCTTTAATGCCTCTTATAATTCTTGCCATGTTGATGGCTATGTTAGGAGTTATAATGGGAGATTTCTCGAAAGTCCCCATGACTATAGTTTTTTTGTTAACCTCGATAGCCGCATTATTTACCTTGCGAGGCTATAAGATAGAAGAGCGTGTGCGATGCTTCTCGCATGGTGCAGGTAGTCCCGATTTGCTGCTAATGGTATGGATTTTTGTATTAGCAGGTGCATTCGCCTCGTCTGCCAAGGCTATGGGAGCTGTGTCTGCCACAGTCGACCTTACCCTAATTTGTTTGCCTGACTCAGCCTTGTTGGCAGGTCTTTTTCTTGCCTCGTGCATAGTGTCTATCTGTATAGGCACCTCGGTAGGTACCATTGTAGCCCTTGTTCCTATGGCATCTGAGTTAGCTGCGCGTTCGGGGATTGTTCTACCTTTAATGGTGGCTGCAGTTGTTGGTGGCTCTTTCTTTGGTGACAATCTTTCGTTTATTTCTGATACAACTGTAGCTGCTACTAAAACCCAAGATTGCTCCATGCGCGACAAGTTTCGCACCAATTTCCGTATTGTTCTGCCAGCAGCGTTCGTATGCTTTGTCATCTATTTGCTCTTAGGTCAGAATGCAGCATCGCACGTAGGTCTCGCTGCCAATATGAATCTGCATTGGGTGCGCGTGTTACCCTATATAGCCGTTTTAGTTTCAGCACTCTGTGGAGTTAATGTGTTGATTGTGCTTTGTTTAGGTACCTTATTAACGGGCATTGTGGGCGTAGCTGATGGTGCCTACAACCTCGATGGGTGGATTACATCGATGGCTGAAGGGGTTACTGGTATGGGCGACCTTATCTTAATCTCGATGATAGCAGGTGGACTTCTTGCCATTGTGCGCAAGGGTGGGGGTGTAACCTACTTGGTGCGAGGTTTAACGCGTCGTGTACATGGCAGACGTGGGGCTGAATGTTGCATATCAGCTTTGGTGGCGCTTACGAACTGCTGTACAGCTAATAATACGGTAGCGATACTCTCGGTGGGAAGCATTGCTAAGGATATTAGCAAGCGTTTTGGCGTGGACAAGCGTCGTGCAGCCAGTTTGTTAGACATTTTCTCGTGTGTAACTCAGGGCATCATTCCCTATGGAGCGCAAATGCTTATGGCAAGCGGTTTGGCAACTATCAGTCCATTAGATATTACACCTTATTTATATTATCCTCTTTTGTTGGCTATTACAGCCATTATGAGTATCATTTTCTCTAAAAACAAAAAGCATGAATTCAAATAACCATAGAAGCATTAAAAAGGGTCGTAGACGTTACAGCCGAAAAAAAATAAGTATCCTTGCTCTTGTCGTGGCATTTATTGCATTTAGTGGCATGCGGTGCATTCGACAATGCGAAGGTGGAAATAGTGATGGGAAGGGTGATTCTCTGTCTGTAGCATGTTTGCCGCACATTAACGATTCCATCAATAATCAAACCACCCAGTTTGCGCAAGCACAAAAGTTAGACAGCTTAGTTAACAAGTTCTTGAAGCGTTGGGAAGTAAAGGGTGCTCAGTTGGCAGTTTCGCGTAACGACTCTTTAGTGTATGTGCGTGCTTATGGTTGGGCTGAGTTGGAGAAAAACATTGCTATGGCTCCCTCGCACATCATGCGTATAGCCTCGGTTTCAAAATTGCTAACAGCGGTAGGCATCATGAAGTTGCAAGAGATGGGCAAGGTTAAACTATCAGATCACGTATTCGGTCCCACAGGCGTACTCAACGATACAATTTACACAAATCTTATAAAGGATAAACGCTATTTCGATATAACAGTCGAGGATCTTTTGCGTCATCGTGCTGGCTTTACACGTGCAGATGGCGACCCTATGTTTGCCACGCGCTATATTATGATGCAAAATCGCCTGACAACTCCGCCCGACCATCAAACCTTGCTTAAAATTGTGCTGAAACGCCGTTTGGGTTATCAGCCAGGAAGTGATGTCCATAAATACAGCAATATAGGCTATTTACTATTGTCGTTGATTATAGAAAAACGTACAGGGCTCTCCTACGAAGAATTTATGCAAAAACACGTACTAAACCCTGCTGGTTGCTTTGGATTTAAAATAGCGGGTAACTATTATAAAGACAAATATCCCAACGAGGTGAAATATTACATGCATAAGGAGGCTGAACCCATCGATGAGTTTAATAATAGCAAGCGCAAAGTGGTGAAGTGTTACGGCGAGAATGATGTAACAGCTCTTTCGGGTGCAGGTGCTTGGTGTGCTTCGGCTGCCGAAGTATGTCATTTTGTTTCAGCCATTGATGGTGATCCTCATTACCCCGACATTATCAGTACATCGTCTGTTGACCAAATGACCAAAGAGGGAGACTACCACTTTTCTTTGGGATGGAATACCACACCCGTAAAGGGTGTTTGGAGTAGAACGGGTACGCTTTCGGGTACAAGTGCCTTGGTGTTGCGCTATCCTCAAGAAAAACAATGTTGGGTGTTAATGATGAATTCAAGCACCTGGAAGGGACAAATGTTTGCCAAAGACACTAAGGAGTTCCTTGATAATTTGCAAAAAAAGTTTGGCATGCAAATGCAAGCTATTCGTATAGAATATGTTCAGAAACAAAATGATTGAAAATGAAAATATTAAATCGTTTTACTTACAGAATTGCAACATTATTTTTTGCATTGAGTATACTGCCTCATTTGATGGCACAGTCGGACTTAGTTAGGGTGAATGATGCAAGTTTTTGTACCGCTAACAATCAACCCTACCTTTTGCAAGGTATGCAAATGTGGTATGCTCCACGTCTTGCGCAGAGAGGGGCGCAAGGCAATCGACAAAGGTTAAACGCAGAGTTAGATTCCTTGAAGCAATTAGGAGTGAATTGTCTTGCTGTTTTGCCAGATCAGCCTATCCATGGAAAGGATGAATTGCAAGGTATGGATTTTTTGCTTGATGAATTGTACAAGCGCAACATGAAAGCACTCGTACTTATTGAGGCAAATGCAGAACAAACCGCCTTAAAGACTTTAGAAACCTTGGTTAATAGGACTAACAAAGTTAATAAAAAGTCGTATAAGACCGATCCTACTATTTTGTCGTGGCATTTTACTAATCTGCCGAAGATGGACACATCCTCAACTCTCTTGGCCCATCTTTGTCAAGCAGCCCAACGACTTGATGGTAAACATCTCGTTTCGACGCAATACGACTTGCACAAGGAACTTTCGGTTGAGGAAGAAGGACAAGCCTTTCAGCAGGTGTTGAGTACCGAAGGTCTTAACTTTGTGTCTGTAACCTTCATGCCTGCTTATGATGGATGGGTTACGGAATCGAATTTAATAGATGGATTAGGTATGGTTTATTTAAGGTTCGATGCTCTGATTGATACATTCAATCGGCAAGCTACCCGCATCTACAAACCTTACGTAGCTCTTTGTGGTTATCCACGCGATGGCATGTTTACACTGCCTGGCTCGCGTACTGATGCTCGCGATGCTTTTTTTGCTTCGGTAGTTTCAAAGTTGCATACTTGTATTAGCGAAGGTTTGTCACCTTTTAGTGGGATTATTTGGTATGGATGGGCAGGTACAGCACGTCCTGCTGCCGATGCTTGGCAAGCTGATGACGCATATACAGCAGAGCCAAACATTGTCACTGAAAAAAAAGGTGTTTACTCAATCTTTGACGGAGAGGAGATTGCTTATTAGTTGTAGTCTTATGAGTCCAACTTTGTATACATAAAATTTATTACTTTGAATTGAATTTGGCAGTTTGCAAAAAATACACTACTTTTGCAAGTGCTAAAAATGCAATATATTGTAACGACCTATGAATATATCTTATAAGTGGCTGAAAGAATACGTTGATTTCGATATGACCGCACAGGAAGTGGCAGATGCCTTAACTAGTGAAGGTTTGGAAGTTGACGGTGTTGAAGAAGTACAAGCCATTAAAGGTGGTCTGGAAGGACTTGTTGTGGGACACGTGCTTAGCTGCGAGCCTCACCCCAATAGCGACCACATGCACATTTGTCAAGTAGACCTGGGACAAGAAGCACCGCAGCAAATTGTTTGTGGCGCTCCAAACGTTGCCGCTGGTCAAAAAGTGATTGTTGCCACATTAGGTGCTAAACTCTATGATGGTGACCAATGCTTCACTATTAAAAAGTCGAAACTTCGCGGTGTAGAAAGCTTCGGTATGATTTGTGCCGAGGATGAAATTGGTGTAGGCGAAAGTCACGATGGTATCATCGTTTTGCCCGAAGATACTCCCGTGGGTATGAAGGCTGCCGAATATTATGGTCTCGAAAGCGACTATGTGATTGAAGTGGACATCACGCCTAACCGCGCTGATGCTTGCTCACACTATGGTGTGGCTCGTGACCTCTATGCATGGCTCATTCGTAATGGTTATAAGACCCAACTGCACAAAATGGATGTGTCGGAATTTAAGGTTGATAACCACGATTTGAACATCGATATTGATGTGCAGAATGCTGAAGCTTGTCCACGTTATTGTGCCGTAACTATTAAGGATTGCGAAGTAAAAGAAAGTCCTGAATGGTTGAAAGAAAAATTGAATACCATTGGTTTGCGCCCCATCAATAATATCGTGGATATTACCAACTATGTGATGATGGCATACGGACAGCCCTTGCATTGTTTTGACGCTGACATGATTGAAGGCGGAAAAATCGTGGTAAAGGCTATGCCCGATGGTACTAAATTCCAAACTCTTGATGGTGTAGAACATACGCTCACCGAGCGTGATTTAGCTATTTGCAACGCTAACCAGCCTATGTGTATTGCTGGTGTATTGGGAGGTCGTGGTTCTGGTACTTACGACACTACTAAAGATGTGTTGCTCGAAAGTGCTTATTTCCATCCAACATGGATTCGTAAGAGTGCGCGTCGTCATGGTTTAAGCACAGATGCTTCATTCCGTTTTGAACGTGGTATTGATCCTGACGGACAAATTTATGCTTTGAAAGTGGCTGCGCTCTTGGTTAAGGAATTAGCAGGAGGTACCATCTCAATGGATATAAAAGACATCGAAGCTCCTGGTTTAGCTAAGAAGTTTGATGTTGAACTCGAATATAAGTACGTTCACGACTTAGTGGGTAAGGATATCCCTGTTGAAACAATTAAAGAAATCGTTACTTCGTTGGAAATGAAAATCGTTTCGGAAGACGAGAATGGTTTGAAACTTGAGGTTCCTGCTTATCGTGTTGACGTGCAACGTCCTTGCGATGTTGTGGAGGATATTTTGCGCATTTATGGCTATAACAATGTAGAAATTCCTACAGCTGTTAAGTCAAGCCTTACGATTAAGGGAGATGTTGATCGCTCAAATAAACTCGAGAATTTGATTTCCGAACAATTAGTGGGTGAGGGATTCCGCGAAATATTGAATAATTCGCTCACTAAGGAGGCTTACTATAAGAATCTTAAGGTATATGCAGCCGATGACTTGGTGCGTATTATCAACCCATTAAGTACCGATTTGAACGTTATGCGCCAAACACTATTGTTTGGTGGTTTGGAGAGCATTGCACACAACGTAAATCGTAAGAATCAAAACTTGCGCTTCTTTGAAAATGGTAATTGCTATTACTATAACTCTTCAAAGCACACTGCCGACCATACGCTCAACGCTTATAGTCAAGCACACTTCGTGGGTTTGTGGCTCACAGGTAATCGTGTACAAGGCTCATGGGCTCACGCTGACGAACCTGCATCGGTTTATGAACTGAAGGCGTATGTAATGAATATTTTAGCTCGTCTTGGTTGCGAACTCGGTGGCATGAAAATGGTACATGGCGAAAACGATATCTTTGCCAAGAGTCTCGCTATTACAGATCGTAATGGTAAGATTATGGTTGAGATGGGCTTGGTTTCAAAGGCTGTTACAGCTCAGTTCGATTTGGAACAGGAGGTGTTCTATGCTGAAATCAATTGGTCGATGTTGATGAAGAAGTTGCGTAAGGGTACTGTTTCGTTCAAGGATATCAGCAAGTTCCCCGCTGTTAGTCGCGACCTCGCACTTCTCGTTGACAAGAGCATTGAGTTTGGACAGATTGAACAGATTGCTTATGCTGCGGACAAGAAGTACTTGAAGAATGTTGAACTCTTTGATGTGTATGAAGGTAAGAATTTGCCCGAAGGTAAGAAGAGTTACGCTGTGAACTTTGTACTTCAAGACGAGGCTAAGACTATGAACGATAAGCAGACTGATGCCATCATGAAGAAGATAATCACGAGCTTAGAGAAACAGTTGGGCGCAAGTTTGCGTTAAAATGTAGTTTCTTAAAAAAAGTATGTGTTTCTAACAAAGATAATCTTAAACTGCGGAACCACCCGACTTTAAAAGGGTGGGGTGGTTCTGTACAAAAATACAAAAATCCTATGGGAAGAGCTTTTGAATATAGAAAAGCCACAAAACTGAAGAGATGGGGCCACATGGCTCGTACGTTCACTAAGTTGGGCAAGCAGATTGCTGTAGCTGTTAAAGCTGGTGGTCCTGAACCCGAAAACAACCCTACGTTGCGTGCAATTATTGCTACTTGCAAGCGCGAAAACATGCCCAAGGATAACATTGAGCGTGCTATCAAGAATGCTTGTGGTAAGGATCAGAGCGAATACAAAACAATGACTTACGAAGGCTATGGTCCTCACGGTGTTGCAATTTTTGTTGATACTTTGACCGACAATGCAACACGTACTGTAGGCGATGTACGTTCGGTTTTCAATAAGTTCAATGGTAACCTTGGCACAATGGGTTCGTTGGCTTATCTGTTCGACCACAAGGCTGTATTCACTATCCGTAAAAAGGATGGCGTGGATATGGACGAACTGATTTTGGACTTGATTGACTATGGAGTTGAAGATGAATATGATGAAGATGAAGAGGAAAACAGCGTAACTATTTACGGTGATCCTAAGTGCTTCTCTCAGATTCAGAATCACCTTGAGGAAAATGGTTTTGAGGTATTAGCAGCTGAGTTTACTTACATTCCTAACGATTTGAAGGATGTAACTGACGAAGAGCGCGAAAGTATTGATAAGATGGTAGAACGTCTCGAGGAGTTTGATGACGTACAGACTGTTTATACCAACATGAAGCCTGCTGAAGACTAATTTTATCCTATTTGGCACATTCAATAAAAGGAGAAAAGTTCAAAATATATAGAGCACATAATAATGCTGTTTTATATTGAACTTTTCTCCTTTTCTACTTACTTTAGAAAAATGAAAAAATACGACTTCATACCTCAAGGTGTGTGTTCACGATGCATCCATCTTGAATTAACTGACGACGATATTGTGGTTAACGTGAGCTTTGATGGTGGATGCCATGGCAATTTGCAAGGTATTGCAGCTTTAGTTCATGGCATGCACAAGGACGAGGTTATTAAGCGTCTGCAAGGCATCCGATGTGGAAATAAAAATACTTCTTGTCCCGACCAATTAGCACTTGCCTTGCAAAAAAATATTTGATCATACTATAAGACGTTGACTAATCAATTATTTAATTAGGGTTGTGTATTCAGTAGACTCAATTTTCGTTTGGTAAAACACGTTTTTTGTTGTTTCTGAACGATATACGTAGCCAAAAGTTACACCCTGCGCCTTCACATCCTTATAGTCAGTATTATTAACCAAACGCTGAAGTAAAAGGTTGTGGAGTAGGGGATTTTGCTTACGCAATACCTGCTCATTGGTGGCATTGGCTGTGTAAAACGAAGTGTACGTGCGCGATGCTATGTCATAAGTTAGACTATCAAGCCATAGCCCTTGTTCTACTTCTTGCGGACAATTGTTTTGTGTGTAAGCTTGAGCTTCGCGCTTTAAACGATGGTCGAAGTTTTCTTGGCAAGAAACGAAAAACAACAACATAACCCAATATACACTGTATTTCTTGATTTTCAACATATTGCAAGGTTTTAAAAGTAATGCAGTTTTTGCTGTGCAAAAATAGTAAATTAAAATGGAAAACAAAGAGAATCAAGCTTTGCTTTTGACAGCTGATGAAGTTTCACAACGTGTGGCTTGCGCAGTGACATTGTTTAAGCAAGGCTTTAACTGCTCACAAAGCGTGGTAGCAGCTTATGCTGACCTTTATGGTTTTAGTAAAGAGCAAGCTTTGAAAATGTCAGCTTCATTTGGAGGGGGCATTGGGCGCATGCGTCAAACCTGTGGCGCTGCTTGTGGCATGTTTTTGTTGACTGGGTTGGATTGTGGCTCTTGTACAGAAAATGATCGTGCTGGCAAAAGTCATAATTATGCTGTAGTGCAAGATTTGGCAAACAAATTCAAAGACATAAATGGTAGCATTATTTGTGCCGAACTCTTAGGTATTCAAAATAAACCACAAACTCCTGAGGCTGAAGCTCGCACTGAAGCTTACTACAAAAAACGCCCTTGTGTTGAAATGGTTCGTACAGCCGCTCAACTTTTTGGAGAATATCTCCTACAAAAACAAACGTTGTAAGATAAAAGAGTACTCATAAAAGTTACTTGCTAATTAGCGGTTTTAACTGGTATTTCGATTTATATTCTTCTTTTTTAGAATACGTGTTATGTTTACTACGATTTGTGAGCCCTCTCCTTTTGCGGTTTTTAATCGTAAAGAATGGCTTTATAAAGAGTTCTTTGCCTAACACTTAAAACTTAACAATTTTGATTGACAGAGCTACAATTCAACGTGTGATGGACGCCACCGACATTGTCGACGTGGTGAAAGAGTTTGTAACACTGCGCAAAGCTGGTGTCAATTACAAAGGTCTGTGTCCGTTTCACAATGAAAAGACACCTTCATTTGTGGTTTCTCCTGGAAAACAAATGTGCAAATGCTTTTCGTGTGGAAAAGGTGGAAATGCCATTCATTTCCTCATGGAATTGGAACACATGAGCTATCCCGAGGCCATTAAGTGGTTAGGGAAAAAATATGGTATTGAAGTTCAAGAAAAAGAACTGACTGACAGCGAGAAGGAACAACAGAGCGAACGCGAAAGTATGTTTGCTTTGAACGAATGGGCGAATAAATATTTTCAAGACATTCTGCGCAATGATGTGGATGGTGTGGCAAAAGGCATGGCTTATTTTCGTGCTCGTGGCTTCAGAGACGACATCATAAAAAAGTTTTCGCTAGGTTATTCACTCGAAATGCGCGATGCTATGGCAAAAGCTGCTTTAGCACATGGTTTTAAACCCGAATATCTTGAAAAGACGGGTCTATGCTATCGCACGGAGGACGGACGCCTACTCGATCGTTACCATGGTCGAGTAATCTTTCCTGTTCACACTGTATCAGGTAAAGTGGTTGCTTTTGGTGGACGTATTCTTAACACAGAAAAAGCAAAGAATGTTGGTAAATACGTAAACTCGCCCGAAAGCGAAATATATAGCAAAAGTCGTGAACTCTATGGCTTGTTTCAGGCAAAAAATGCTATTGTGCGACACGAGCGTTGTTTCTTAGTGGAGGGATATACGGATGTTATTTCGATGCACCAAAGTGGTATAGAGAATGTCGTAGCATCGTCAGGAACATCTCTTACTGAGGGACAAATACGTCTTTTACATCGTTTTACAGATAATATAACGGTGCTTTATGATGGAGATGCTGCGGGTATTAAGGCAAGTTTACGTGGTATTGACATGTTGCTTGCCGACGGACTTAATATCAAGGTGTTACTGCTTCCTGATGGAGATGACCCCGATAGTTTTGCACGCAAACATCGCGCTGAGGATTTTCAGAAATACATAGACGAGCATCAAGTAGATTTTATAAAGTTTAAAACAAATCTACTTTTAAAGGATGCAGCAAACGATCCTATAAAGCGTGCCGAACTTATCACAAATGTGGTACGAAGCATCTCGGTAATTCCCGATAACATTGTGCGACAAATGTACATTCGTGAATGTGCAGCAAGTTTGGCAGTAAGCGAGGATTTGATTGTAAATGAAATCAATAAGCAGCTCCGAAACAATGCAACAAAGGGAAAAGACCAAGTAGATAATAGCGAGCAAGCTCAGCAGCAGGTTGAACAAACCACAAAAAGCACTACTTCTACATTCATTATCCAACAAGGAGGTGCTGAAACAGCCGAAGAAAAACTGTTAATGTCTTTGGTTGTGAAATTTGGTAACCTACCCATTTATGCTTCAGATACAGCCAATGGCGATGCAACTGAAGTGAAGCAAGAAAGTGTGGCTGCCTATATTGATGCCGATTTGAGAGCCGATGGCATTCAACTCAGCAACGATATATACAAGCAAATGTTGCAAGAGGCTGTTGAACATGCTGCATCAGATTCTACATGGCAACCCCTACTCTATTTTTCGTCGCATCCCAACGCTCAAATCAGTCAGTTGGCATCAGATTTAGGACAAGAAAACTTTATTTTGAGCACTAAACAGCGCGAACAATATGTAGAGGATAAGTATCGACTTGATGAACTCGTGCCTCGCATTTTACACGATTATAAGCACACGCTTGTAAAGAAACAGCTCAAAGCCATACTGCAAGAAATGCGCGATCCACAAGTGGCTAACAACCCCGAACGCATTCAAGAGCTTATGCGCCGTTATATGGACCTTAGTAAACTCGAACAAGCGTTTGCTAAAATTCTTGGCGACCGTGTTGTGCTAAAATATGGTAATTAAAAGGAGTAAAATAAGTAATAAATGACCGTTCATCGCACATTGCAATAAGTAACGTGCATTTTTTTAAATATAATGCCATATTATTATAATAAAATGCTTACCTTTGCTCCAAATTTTAAAATTATACCAAAGGCATAAGTACGCTTTATAGTGCTAAAGCCTTTGTTACAACCAAGAAAACTTTCTAATGGGTATTTTACAAGACAGATTAGCAAAATACACCCTTCCCCAAGAATACAAGGCAAAGGGCGTATATCCTTACTTCCGTGCAATTGAAGGAAAGCAAGGCACTGAAGTAGAAATGGGTGGCCACCACGTTCTCATGTTTGGTTCTAACGCTTATACTGGTTTACCTGGTGACGAACGTATCATTCAGGCTGGTATCAAGGCTATGGAGCAATATGGTTCGGGATGTGCCGGATCACGTTTCTTGAATGGTACACTCGATTTGCACATTAAGCTTGAAAAAGAATTAGCTGAGTTTGTAGGTAAAGACGATGCACTTTGCTTCTCAACAGGTTTTACAGTAAACTCAGGTGTTATTCCAGCTCTTTTAGGTCGTGAAGACTATATTATTTGTGATGATCGCGACCACGCTTCTATCGTCGATGGTTGTCGTTTGTCATTTGCGCAACGTCTTAAGTACAAGCACAATGATATGGCAGATTTGGAACGCAAATTGCAAAAATGCGCTCCTGAGTCTGTTAAGTTGATTGTTGTTGACGGTGTGTTCTCTATGGAGGGTGACTTAGCTAACCTTCCTGAGATTGTGAAGCTTAAACACAAGTACAATGCAAGCATCATGGTAGACGAGGCACATGGTATTGGTGTGTTTGGTCGTCAAGGTCGTGGTGTGTGCGACTATTTTGGACTGACTGACGAAGTTGACCTTATTATGGGTACTTTCAGCAAGTCGTTGGCTTCAATTGGTGGTTTTATTGCTGCTGATGAGAGCATTATCAATTGGTTGCGTCACAATTCGCGTACTTACATCTTTTCAGCTTCGAACACCCCTGCAGCAACAGCCTGCGCTATGGAAGCCTTGCACATCATTCAAAATGAGCCCGAAAGAATTGAGGCTCTTTGGGATGTTACACGATATGCTTTGAAGCGTTTCCGCGAGGAAGGTTTTGAAATTGGTGATACTGAATCACCTATTATCCCACTTTACGTACGAGACACAGAAAAGACTTTTGTTGCTACAGCACGTGCCTTTGACGAGGGTGTATTTATTAACCCAGTTATTCCCCCAGCATGCGCTCCGCAAGACACTTTAGTGCGTGTAGCTCTTATGGCAACTCACACTAAGGAGCAAGTTGATCGCGCCGTAGCTGCCTTGGCAAAGGTATTCCGTGAACTTGAAATCATCAAGTCTGTCTCTTATACACATCTGACGCTGCCGACGATCTTACGCGTGTAGATC
>UQPD01000061.1 GCA_900542795.1 uncultured Prevotella sp.
TATGCCTTGTATGAAGTTTCTGTTCGTTAGGTCAGATGTTTGCCGCCAGCTTCCTCCAGATTTCACCTCACGATGAACACCCTTGCTCTTGGCTATGTAATTCCCGCTATTAGGGCTTACTAGGAACTTGCACCCGTTAGATAATGCTCATGCCGAGCGTACAATGTTTAGCTACACTATGCGATATAGAGCCACGTTTTTTTGTTGCAAAAACGAAAGGGATAAAGGTTTATTTTCTAACCTTTACCCCCTGTTCAGCTACTGTATGCTATACGTTTACAACCTTTACAATCAAGCCATGTTTCCAAGCCATTTTAATCATGTTTTTTGTGCCACGCGACTTACCGTCCCAAAAGACAACCAAAGTGCCAGCCATACGAGCCATTTGCTCATTTCGCCGCGGACCAGCCGATCGCCCATACGTTTTCCATTCGGCAGGAACAATACGCAAAGGCAGATTGTGTTCGTGCGCAAACCGTTCGCCGAGAGCGTCCACCCCCGTTGCACCACCCGAAATAATTTCAATTTCTAACTTGCCGATAAACTTGCCGATAAAGTTCATCATTTCTTTTTCAACAACTGAGTAGTCGTTAAAATTACGACTACCTGCAATAATAATGTGCATCATATTTGAAATAAATTAAAGAACGTGTATATATCTTTATACGATTAAAGATTTCGCATATCGTTGTTTTGGGCAGTTTGTATGCAAAAAGTCCGCAGAATTTATTATTATTAGACCGATTTTGTTGATTTTTTGATTTATCTTTGCAAAATGATTAGTAAAACCTATCTTAGGTATATATGGCTCATCGATACAATTGACAAGTCAAGATTACCTCTCGATTTTGAACATATCGTTAAGCTATGGCAAGCATCTCCTTATGCTTATATGGGCGGTCTATCCATCCGCACCTTTCACGAGCATCGCAAGGGCATCAAAGAGATGTTTGACATTGACATCGCATGCGACAAATCTTCATTGTTCACATACTATATCAAAAATCCCGAAGTGCTCAAAAAGAATACTTACGCACAAATGCTATTGCGTAAGTATAGCGTTCCACAAGATTTCTCAACCTTTAGCATGATGCGCGACCGTATTATATTAGAGGAAATACCACACGGAACGGCCTACTTCGACGCCATCATTGAAGCCATGCGAAACAATACTGAAGTTGTAATTGACTATCAACGTTATGAAGGGCAACTTGAA
Source organism: uncultured Prevotella sp. (assembly GCA_900542795.1). Lineage (GTDB taxonomy): Bacteria > Bacteroidota > Bacteroidia > Bacteroidales > Bacteroidaceae > Alloprevotella. The sequence goes on from UQPD01000061.1 coordinate 1,217, forward strand.
ACGCTAACGTTACAACCTTATGCGCTGAAAGTATACAACAGAAGATGGTATGTGCTTGGTTACATAAAAGAAAAAGAGGCCATTAGGCATTTGGCATTAGAACGATTTATTAACTTTCATGCTACAAACATTCAGTTTGATTTTCCGAAAGACTTCATACCCCGAAAGTACTACGATAATGTTGTGGGAATTTATGTGAATGACCAATTGCCCCTTGAAAAATTAAAAATCAGAGTATACGGTGTAGAAGTGGAATATTTGCGAATGTTGCCTCTACATAAATCGCAATGTGAAGTTAAATCAAAATACGGCGAATACGCCGAGTTTACGTATCGTGTATGTCTAACACCCGATTTAAAATCAAAACTATTGGCTTTAGGCTCTCACGTTGAAGTATTAGAGCCACTTGAATATCGCGAAAAGATTATGTCTGAAATTAAGGATGCAATGAATCGGTACCTTATGAAAAGCTAAAAAACGCCACTTATCTGCTGAGTTTTTGCAGAAAATGGTTTAAAAATGCTATGTAGCGCGATTTTCATTCGTATTATATATTATAGGAGAACAAACTTCAAAATAAAGAACAAACACCAAATTATCATAACTACGCATAAATTCACTAAACTGATACTTGATGAATATAATCGTCAAGGTATCAAAGTAACTGACCAAAACGAGTCTGCAGCTTATGTATCTCCCCTTATCGAACTCTCAGATGCACAAAAAGACATCTTGAGTAAAGGAGACGGTCAAAAGTTATCGTCTTGACCATAGTCATAGGTACTTACGTGAAGATTAATCGATGCATTGTCTCTTAATCTACAATTTTAAATGCGTTACTTTGGATATTATTAATTCTGATGTAACGCATTTTTTATAGACTCAACCATAGTTAGAGAAGTTGCAGAGATAGCCGAACACATGTCAAGTGTAAAGAGAAGTATACAGGCCTTGCTGATGAAGTTATTAAGTAACTAAAATTCAACAGGTATACTAACACAAAAAATCCTCCATAACCCAAATAGATTATGGAGGATTATATTCTATAACTGATTATCTAAGAATCAATTACTTCTTGTTGAGAGCGAGGTCAGCCTTAACTGCACAAGCTACAGAGCAACCTACCATGGGGTTGTTACCAATACCGAGGAAGCCCATCATCTCAACGTGTGCGGGAACTGAAGAAGAACCTGCGAACTGAGCGTCAGAGTGCATACGACCCATAGTATCAGTCATACCATAAGAAGCAGGACCTGCAGCCATGTTATCGGGGTGAAGTGTACGACCAGTACCACCACCTGAAGCTACGCTGAAGTAAGGCTTACCAGCGAGTACGCGCTCCTTCTTGTAAGTACCTGCAACAGGATGCTGGAAACGAGTGGGGTTAGTAGAGTTACCAGTAATAGAAACGTCTACATCCTCCTTCCACATAATAGCAACACCTTCGCGAACGTCGTCAGCACCATAGCAGTTTACCTTAGCACGAGGACCATCGCTGTAAGCTGTTTCCTTAACAACCTTGAGTTCGCCAGTGTAGTAGTCGAACTTAGTTTGTACGTAAGTAAAACCATTGATACGGCTGATAATCATAGCAGCGTCCTTACCAAGACCGTTGAGGATGCAACGGAGAGGTTTGTCAGCAGGACGGCTCTGGTTAGCCATCTGAGCAATCTTGATAGCACCTTCAGCAGCTGCAAAACTTTCGTGACCAGCGAGGAAGGCGAAGCACTTAGTCTCAGGAGAGAGCAAACGTGCTGCAAGGCGACCGTGACCGATACCAACCTTACGATCGTCAGCTACAGAACCAGGGATGCAGAATGCCTGAAGACCTTCGCCAATGTACTCAGCAGCTTCAACAGCGTCCTTAGCCTTTTCCTTCAATGCGATAGCAGTACCTACAACGTAAGCCCACTTAGCGTTCTCAAAGCAGATCATCTGTGTGCTTTCGCACTCCATGTAAGGATCAATGCCGTAAGATTCGCAAATCTGGTTAGCCTCTTCAATATCTTTGATGCCGTGCTTATTAAGAGCAGCGAGAATCTGCTTCATGCGACGGTCCTGGCTTTCAAACTTTACTTCTCTAATCATTTTTGTGTTCCTCCTTAATCTTTACGTGGGTCAATAGATTTAACTGCGCCCTGCTCAGCAGTAGTGCGGCCATAGTGACCTGTTACACTCTTAAGAGCTTCGTTGGCATCAACGCCCTTCTTGATAGCGTCCATGAACTTGCCCATGTGAACAAATTCGTAGCCAATAACCTGGTCGTCCTTGTCGAGGTACATCTTAGTGATGTAACCTTCAGTAAGTTGGAGGTAACGAGTACCCTTGAGCTTAGTACCATAGAGAGTACCCATCTGGCTGATGAGACCCTTACCAAGGTCTTCAAGACCAGCACCTACTACGAGACCGCCTTCTGAGAAAGCGCTCTGAGTACGGCCGTATACAATCTGAAGGAAGAGCTCGCGCATTGCAGTATTGATAGCATCGCAAACGAGGTCAGTGTTAAGAGCTTCGAGAATAGTCTTGCCAGGAAGAATTTCGCTGGCCATAGCTGCTGAGTGAGTCATACCAGAGCAACCGATGGTTTCAACCAAGCACTCTTCGATAACGCCTTCCTTAACGTTCAAGGTCAGCTTACATGCACCCTGCTGGGGAGCACACCAACCCACACCGTGAGTAAGACCTGAGATGTCCTTGATTTCTTTTGCTTGTACCCACTTGCCTTCTTCAGGGATAGGAGCGGGACCATGGTTGGGGCCTTTGGCAACACAACACATGTTCTGTACTTCGTGTGAATATTCCATGTTTTGAGTTTTGGTATTTAATAGAATACTTATTTTTCTTGTGCAAAGTTACACCATCTTTTGCTAACTTGCAAAAAGATATTTGTGTTTTTTCGACTTAAATGTAGCTTATTTCACCGAAACTTCACCTTCGGCATGAAAACCGCGCAAGAAATCAGCAGTTTGCATTCGTTTTTTTCCTGCCAACTGAATGGTAAGCAAATGTTGATAGCCATCTGCCTGTGCTACCTTTAAATAAGTTTTACCATCAGTAACGATGGTTCCTATGGGTTCTGACACCTCACAGAATTCCTTACTTGTGGTATAAACCTTCAGCACGGACGTCTTTCCATTATAGGTTAACTCGGTCCATGCAGCAGGATAAGGTGAAAGACCACGAACAAAGTCGTAAGTGCGTTTCACGCCTTGTGTCCAGTCTATACGGCATGTTTCTTTAAATATTTTGGGTGCTGGACGCAAAGGTTCATCGGTCTGTAATTCCGACTGCGGAATGGGAGTCACCGTACCTGCCAATATATTGTCTACCGTTTCTACCACCAAGTCACTACCCAAGTGCATCAACTTGTCATGCACATCTTCCACGTTATCGGTATCGAGAATGGGCACAGGCACACGTTGAATAACACTTCCTGTGTCAATGTCATGATCAAGAAAGAAAGTAGTAATACCTGTTTCGGTATCACCATTGATAATAGCCCAGTTTATAGGAGCTGCTCCACGATATTGGGGCAACAAAGCAGCATGCAAGTTAAAGGTGCCATAACGTGGCATATTCCAAACTACCTCAGGCAACATACGGAAAGCTACAACAATCTGCAAGTCTGCTTGCAATGAGCGCAGCTCTTCAACAAACTCAGGGTCCTTCAACTTAGCAGGTTGCAACACACGCAAGCCATGTTCCACAGCATACTTCTTAACGGGCGAAGCCGAAAGTTCATTTTGATGGCGACCTATGGGCTTGTCGGGCATAGTTATTACACCCACAATATTATAGCCACCTTCTACTAACTTTGATAAGGGTTCCACCGCGAAGTCGGGTGTACCCATATATACAATACGTAAGTCTTTCTTTTCTGTCATTCTTCTGTTTTTATTTTTCGGCTGTATACATCGTGCTTAGTCCAAATGTAAAACGCTTAAATTTCACATCTTTAAAACCAGCTTTTTCAAGTATACCTTGCATAACCTCGCCTTGTGGGAACGCTTCCATGGTAGCAGGCAAATAGGCATAAGCCTTACTATCCCGAGAGATGAGTTTTCCCAACGTAGGCATTAACACATGTGAGTAGAGCCAGAACAACTGCTTCATAGGGAAACGTACGGGTGAGGTTAATTCTATAATCACCAAACGTCCACCAGGGCGCATCACACGACGCATCTCTCGCAATCCACAATCAAGGTCTTCAAAGTTACGCACGCCATATGCTACCATTACCGCATCAAACGAATTGTCGGCAAAGGTAAGGTGCATGCAGTCTTCTTTTTCAAAACGAATAACCTTGTCTAATCCTGCAGCCTTCACCTTTTCGCGTCCCACATTCATCATGCCTTCTGAGAGGTCGGCTCCAACCAATTCAGCAGGTTTCAGCTCGCGTGCAGCAAGCATGGCAAAATCGCCCGTACCTGTTGCCACATCTAAGATACGTTGCGGTGCATAAGGCTTCAACGAATTAACGGCTTCACGACGCCATTTTTTGTCTATACCCAATGAAAGGGTGTGATTAAGCAAGTCGTAAGAGTGAGCTATGCCATCGAACATACGTTCTACTTGCACACCCTTAGTTTCTGTACTGTTATAAGGGGTTATTTCCTCTTGTTTATAAGTGGTCATGCTTCTTTTTCCTTTTTGTTTTCGCTAAACATCAGGGCAAACAGCACAAACACCACCAAGGCATAGCCTGCAAATATCAACCAGCAAGTTGTCCAATCGCCCACAAGGTGTCCAGCCTCATTCCACTGACAATAGTGGTTAATTACCTTACCCGCAAGCAACGTTCCGATTGTCGCACCTAAGCCATTTGTCATAAGCATGAACAAGCCCTGTGCCGAAGCTTTTACTTTAGGGTCGCACTCATTGTCTACGAAGAGACCACCCGACACATTGAAGAAGTCGAAAGCCACACCATAAACAAGACATGAGAGTACAAATAATATTACCCCTGGGAAGGCTGGATTGCCCAAACCAAAGAATCCAAAGCGAAGCACCCAAGCAAACATCGCAATCAACATAACCACCTTAATGCCAAAACGACGCAAGAAGAAGGGGATAAAGAGAATGCAAACAGCCTCAGCCACCTGACTAATTGACACAAGCAATGTGGCATTATTAGCAGCAAACGAATCGGGCACCACTTCCTTAAAGCTGGTAATGAAGGGGGTAGCATATCCATTGGTTACCTGCAATGACATGCCAAGCAAACATGAGAAGATGAAGAACAAAGCCATACGCTTAGTCTTGAACAACTTGAAAGCGTCCAAACCAAAAGCTTCGTAGAGCGACTGATTCTTTGCCTTCTGCAAACGGCACTTAGGCAAGGTCATGCAGTATGCAAAAAGTAGGATACCCAAAACACCCGACACTAAGAATTGCATGTGGGTAAGTTGAAACTTATTGTTATCTTCTAACAACGTAAAACCAAAAGAGTTTGTTGTTGTTGCACAATTTACAAACCACATGGTGGCTATAAAACCTATGGTACCAAACACACGGATGGGCGGAAAGTCTTTAACCGTGTCAAGTCCATGATTTTTTAGCAACATAAAAGCAGTGGTATTAGAGAGTGCAAGTGTTGGCATATAAAATGCCACGCTCAAGGTGTAGAGCGTCATAAAAGTGGTGATATTAGGCATAGCGCTTTGTTCGCCCATACCCCACAGAGCTATCATAAACAAACCTGCCACAAGGTGGCAAATACCAAGCAAACGCTGAGGTTGTACGTAGCGGTCAGCCACAATACCCATCAACGTAGGCATAAAGATTGAAACAATGCCCTGGATGGCATAAAACCACGAAATGTATTCGCCCATTCCAGCCTTTCCCAAATAATTGCCCATCGAAGTGAGGTAAGCACCCCACACGGCAAATTCCAGAAAGTTCATCACAATTAGGCGAACTTTCAAGTTTGAAGTGTTTATCATTTTTGTATGTATTTTTTATATTTTCAATTGAGATATATGAATGTTTTATGCTAAATATCAAAGAATTACAGATAGGCAAAAGTCATAAAGTTATTACATATTACAACTCAGTAACTCATAGAGTCTAATAATCCTTTGCAACTTCCCCTACCGCCTCTCGCAGTGTTTTCTCGCTTACGCTTTCAGTAAAACATTTCCGAACAACTCCACTAACATCCGAAACATACACACGGGGGATAGTACTTGTTGCAAAAAGACTATAAACATCTTTGGTCTCTTGTGCCGAATAAGGTAGCGTCAGCGCGTTTTCAGTCCAAAACTTTTGAACAGACGTTGCCCCTTCAGCCCTACTAACACAAAGAAACTGCACCTTGGCACCATAGTCAGCAAAAACCTTTTGCACAATAGGCAATTCACGGCGACAATCTCCACACAGCGTATTAAAGAAAACAATAACCGATGCTTTACCTTGTAATGACGAACTACTAATATGTGTCCCATCATTCATTGTCACCTCAAAGTGTGGTAACTTCTGCCCCACCCTTACGATGTCTGTATTTGCGGTTGTTTCCACCTTTCCAATGCACGACGTCAGCATGCAAAGTACGGTTGCCAAATAAAGTATAAAATGTTTCATTGTGCAAATGTACAAAAAAGGATTTATAAGTTGAAAATATTAGAGTTTAAAAGTTGAGGGGAGTTATTTATCATTGAGAGGTTCAACTTATCAATGTTTCTCGCACTCACCTTACTCCGTTAAATAGGGGTGAAAAAAATAGTCAAGATTGCTACATAGCAACCAAAAACTGCAGACATCCGTTTGAAACCAAACAGATGTCTGCAGTTCATTTTGTATTACATGAAGAGACGACAACAAAATTATTCGCCTTGTTCTTCTTCAAAATCCATGTGTGCCTGTACAACAAACAAGAGCTCTTCGGGGTCGAAACTTCCCATTTTTTCTTTTGAAGCTTTTTTGGCAATGTATGCAGCAATAGCTTCTTCGTCAATTTCGACATAGCCATCCTTATCGGGCTGAGCATCAAGAACACCACTCTCAGTGTAATATTCAATAATTACGTCTAAGAAATAGTAAAATTGTTCTTCGGTAAACTTCTCTTGCAGTTCCTGAGGCAAATGCGACTTTATGTAGCTCACGGCAGCAGCATCCTCCTGCGCATCAAGCATCAATTCTTCGTCGAGATTCATTACTTGAGAAGATTTTCGATTTTTTCTACGAACTCAGCTTTCTTACCAGCACCTACATGCTTATCAACAACCTCGCCATTCTTAATGAAGAGTACAGTAGGAACGTTACGAATGCCAAACTTTGCAGTAAGTTCGTCGTTATCATCTACATCACACTTACCCACGTTTACGCGGCCATCGTATTCTTCAGCCAACTCACTGATGATGGGACCAATCTTTTTGCAAGGACCACACCAAGTGGCTGAGAAGTCAAGAACTACGGGCAGACCTTCTGCCACGATACCTTCGTAATTAGCGTCTGTAATAACTTTTTCCATTATATTTCCTTTATTTGAAATGTTTCGAAATTGCTAAGCTGTTAACAAGCTCGCAGCCTATCTTTTGCAAAGATAGTGCAAACCGAATGCAAAAAGCCAAGCTCGCTTGAACTTTTTGCTGAGGTGCAGCCTATCTTATGCAAAGCTCGCAGCCTATCTTATGCAAAGATAGTGCAAGACAATCGCAATACAAAACAAAAGCATAAAAACTTTTGTTTTTATTGCCATCAACAACTTGCTCAACAGCTGGCAACCCAACATTAGTTAATGTTATATTCTATTTCGTTTTTCTTTAAGAACTCAATGAGCTCACTGTCTACAGAGAGATGTATGCTACGACTTTGGAGCATCAGTTGCTGTTGTTTTTCTCTGTCGTGAACATTGAAATACAACTCCGTAGGTCCTTCGGACTTTTTCATGATTGAAACCATTTCGGTTATCAAGCCTTGCGACAGTTGATCGGCATCTACCGAAATAGTGATGGAACGTATCTTTTGATCCTTAACATCGGCAAGAAATTCTACACGTCCAATTTTCAACTCATAAGAGTTTTCTTTCCATTGGCGTTCCTCTACCCTACCCGTCACAAAGAGCGTATTACCCACTTGGAAGTAGCCACTAAAGTTTGCCCAGTCATCGCCAAAGAGAGGAATTTCGCCAGCACCGCTGTAATCCTCCATCTTAACAATGCCATAAGGTTTACCATTACGTGTTTGTCCTACACGCACATCTGTTACGATGCCGCCCAAACTAACATCTTGGTTGGCAAATGGTGTAACATCCTCCAATTGTTCCATGTGCATGTTACACACATTGTCAACAATAATCTTGAAAGAGTCGAGCGGATGCCCCGATATATAAATACCAATTAAGTCACGTTCTTTGTTCAATCGTTCCAAATCACTCCAACGCTGAATTTGCTTTGAAGGTTCGGGCTTTGAAATTTCCAAAGTTTCAGACGGACCAAAAAGCGACATACTATTTTCAGCACGGTCAATTTGGAAACGGTTACCATAACTAACCAAAGCATCTAAGAAGGTATTGCCATTCTCATCAGGCACCACAAACTGTTCGCGTGTAATGGTGCCAAAACTATCGAACGCCCCCGAGAGTGCAAGACTTTCGAGCGACTTTTTGTTACAAGTAGACAGATTGACACGTTCCACCAAATCGTAGACCGACTTAAACAAGCCATTCTTTTTACGTTCCTCAAGAATTTGCAGCACAGCACCCTCGCCTACTCCCTTCACAGCACCCATACCAAAACGGATATCACCGCTATGGTTGACACTAAACTTCAGGTAACTTTCGTTAATATCAGGTCCAAGTGTACTAATGCCCATCGACTTACACTCGTCCATCAACTTCGACACGGTCGTAATATCCGACAAGCTTCGGCTCATCACACCTGCCATGTATTGCGATGGATAGTTAGCCTTTAAGTAAGCAGTTTGATAAGCCACCCACGAGTAACAAGTGGCATGACTCTTATTAAATGCGTATGAAGCAAATGCACGCCAGTCGTTCCAAATTTTCTCAAGCACCTTAGGGTCATAGCCATTCGCCTTACCACCATCAATAAACTTGGGGTACATGTGGTTCAGCTTCTCAATAAGCTTTTTACCCATGGCCTTACGCAAGGCATCACTCTCACCACGCGTAAAGTTAGCAATTTCGCGCGAGAGCAACATCACCTGTTCTTGATACACCGTAATACCATACGTATCCTTAAGGTATTTCTCCATACAAGGAAGGTCGTAGGTAATAGGTTCGTCGCCATGTTTACGGGCAATAAACGAAGGGATGTATTGCATAGGACCTGGACGGTAGAGGGCATTCATGGCAATAAGGTCCTCGAACGTTGAAGGTTGCAAGTCGCGCAAATACTTCTGCATACCCGTAGACTCAAACTGGAACGTACCAATGGTGCGACCATCACAATATAGTTGATACGTAGCAGGGTCTTCAATGCTGATTTCGTCAATATTAAGATCAATGCCAAGCGAGAGTTTGATATTTTCGATAGCCTCCTTAATAATAGAGAGCGTTTTAAGCCCCAAGAAGTCCATCTTAATCAAGCCTGTTTCCTCAATCACACGACCTTCATATTGCGTGCAATGAAGTTCCTCGCCCGTTTCCTTATCCTTAGCCGTAGACACAGGCACCCAGTCCGAAATATTATCACGACAGATAATGAAACCACAGGCATGCACACCCGTGTTGCGCACATTACCCTCCAACATCTTGGCATAACGAATGGTATCGCGCAGCAAAGTGTCTGACGAAGTTTCGGCTTCGCGCAATTCAGGAATAGCCGCAATGGCATTGGTCAAGTTCATCTTAGGCACCTTACCATCAGGTCCTTCAGGCAATTTATCGGGAATGAGTTTACACAAGTCGTTTGAAATTGCCAAAGGCAACTTCTGCACACGAGCCACATCCTTAATGGCAAGTTTGGTAGCCATCGTACCATAAGTAATAATGTGTGCCACATTATCAGCACCATATTTTTGCGTAACCCAATTCAGCACACGCCCACGTCCATCATCATCAAAATCTACGTCGATATCAGGCAATGAAATTCGGTCGGGGTTCAAGAAACGCTCAAACAGCAAGTCATACTTAATAGGGTCGATTTGAGTAATACCCAAACAATAAGCCACCGCACTACCTGCTGCCGAACCACGCCCAGGACCTACACTCACGTCCAGCTCTTCGCGAGCTGCACGGATATAGTCCTGCACAATTAAGAAGTAGCCAGGGAAACCCATGGTCTTCATAATGTGTAACTCAAACTTAATGCGTTCTTCAGTTTCTTCGTCCAGAGGATCACCATAACGACGTTTAGCTCCCTCATAAGCCAACTTTGCCAAATAGTCCGCTTCAAGTTTAATGCGATAGAGCTTATCGAAGCCGCCCAACTTTTTAATCTTTTTCAACCCATCCTCACGACTCATCACCACATTACCATTTTCGTCTTGCGTAAACTCGTTAAACAAGTCCTCCTCCGTCAAACGTTGGCGATATTCCTCTTCAGTACCAAAGTCTTCGGGTATAGCAAAGTTAGGCATAATGGGCGCATGGTCGATTGTGTAAGTTTCAACCTTGTCGCAAATTTCGCAAGTGTTAGCCAAAGCTTCGGGCAAATCAGAGAACACCTCGTTCATCTCAGCCCTTGTTTTAAACCACTCTTGCTTGGTGTAGAGCATACGCTTAGGGTCGTCCAAGTCTTTACCCGTAGCCAAACAAATCAATCGGTCGTGAGCTTCGGCATTTTCTTCGTCCACAAAGTGACTATCGTTGGTACAAATACACTTTACATTGTATTTTGCAGCCATGCGCAGCAACTCCTTGTTCACCGCCTCTTGTTCGGGATAAGTGTCACGATTGGCTCTGATGGATGGGTCTGTCACCTTGTGACGCATCAACTCAATGTAATAGTCGTCGCCAAAGATGCTTTTAAACCACTGCACCGTTTTTTCAGCCTCTTCAATGCGTCCTTGCATAATTTTTTGGGGAACTTCTCCACCCAAACAGGCAGAACAAACAATGAGATCTTCGTGAAACTGCTCCAAATCCTTATGGTCAGTACGCGGACGCATATAAAAACCATCCACCCATGCACGCGACACAAGTTTCACCAAATTATGGTAACCATGTTCGTTTTTTGCCAACACAATTAAGTGCCAACCCGACTGATCAACTCTTTCAGTCTTCAACGATTTGTCACCTCTGCGTGCCACATACATTTCGCAACCAAAGATAGGTTTAAAATTAGCAATGGGACGTTGCTTTTTCAACGTAGCCTCACATTCGGCAATTAACGCTTCAACACTCTTACCCTCGTCAGGATTTTTACCATCCTTATCGAGTTTAGGCGTGTAACTTCCATCCTGTAACGAAGCCAATTTTGCCTCAGTATTCTTCACAACACCTTTAGCCTTTCCCGTCACCTTGTTCGTGTAGTTAAAAAACTCTTTTATACCCATCATGTTACCATGATCGGTCACAGCCATGCCGCGCATACCATCGCGAATGGCTTTATCAACAAGTTTAGGAACAGCCGCCTGTCCGTCAAGAATAGAATATTGCGTATGTACGTGCAGATGCACAAAGTCTTGCATAGGAGATTAAGATGATGATATATATATATATATTGAACAAGTATTGCGCAAAGCTACAAAAAAAGCACGAAATAAAGCCTTGTAAGGTGTTAATTGTGCTTTTCGCAGAAAGAAAAAGTCGAAACGCTTGCAAAGTACATAAAGTTTTTTTACTTTTGCGATAAATCTAAATGCGAGCCCTATTTTCGCTAACATTTAGATAGACTCAAACATCAAACAAACCTAATATAATCAACTTAAGACATGAGAGTTATCATCGAACCCGATTACGAAAAGCTGTCTAACTGGGCTGCTGAGTACGTTATTAACAAAATCAATGCAGCAAACCCCACAGCTGAGAAACCTTTCGTATTGGGTCTTCCCACCGGTTCTTCTCCTATCGGTATGTATAAGGCTTTGGTTAAAGCCAACAAGGAAGGTCGCGTAAGCTTCAAGCACGTGCTCACTTTCAACATGGACGAATACGTAGGTCTCCCCGAGTCTCACCCCGAGAGCTACCACTCATTCATGGCTAACAACCTCTTCAACCACATCGACTGCCCGAAGGAGAACATCCACATTCTCAATGGTAACGCTGAAGACTTGGCTGCTGAATGCGCTCACTACGAACAAATGATTAAGGACGCAGGTGGCATCGACCTCTTCATTGGTGGTATCGGTCCTGATGGTCACATTGCCTTCAACGAACCGGGTAGCTCACTCACAAGCCGCACTCGTCAAAAGACATTGACTACTGACACTCGCATCGCTAACTCACGTTTCTTTGGTGGCGATCCCGAAGGTGTTCCTGCAACTGCTCTTACCGTAGGTGTTGGCACTGTAATGTCAGCTAAGGAAGTTCTTATTCTTTGCAACGGTCACAACAAGGCTCGCGCTCTCCAGGCTGCAGTTGAAGGTCCCGTTACTCAGATGTGGACTATCTCTGTACTCCAGATGCACGAACACGGCATCATCGTTTGTGACGAGGCTGCTTGCGAAAGCATCACACACGGCACTTACAAGTACTTCAAAGATATCGAAAAGAACAACCTCTAATTTGTGGGAAGCAAAAAGTAAAGATTTCTGAATCTTTTACTAAAACAACTATTAAAGAG
>UQPD01000062.1 GCA_900542795.1 uncultured Prevotella sp.
CACCTACGGCGTGCGAAGTGCATCGGGAATATATCCAATAACCAGGCATGAGAGATAGGGAACAAGTCCCCTTTCTCTCATACCTGGCTACCTTATATCACCCCGAATGGGGTGAGGATAGCGCATCATAATACATTGATAATTCTATCAAATATCATGCAGAAAAAATTGGTGGATTTTAAACACCCTACCGAAAGGGGTTTATTTATGGAATTTCAAAAAAATAATTCAAGAACATTTATGGCTCATTGATGGACATTTTTGACGAAAAAAAACGCCTAACAAAGCAAGCATTGTCCTCACCATGGTAGATAATGGATGCGTTCTTGTCACGCTTGATCTTTTTCTCCTTAATCAAGTATTCTTTCTCTTGACGAGTCTTATCAAACAAAACGCTTGCAGGTTCGTCATTAGAGCCTTACGATACAAGACGCTGTCTCACAAATCTTATATTATAACAGTGTTGCGGATTTTTCCTGTACATTAAAATTCCGCGACACTGTTGCGGAAATTGAATATACAATATTCACCTTTTATCCCAGAATACGCTGTATCTCCGCCAATGTCTTATCAATTTCATGGTCAAGAGCCTTGCGCTTCTTGAAATAGTCGGCATTTTTGACGAAAAAAACAAATAGTTGTCCGTCTATTTTACAACTCGTTCTTCAATTCATTATACAAATCAACGGGACCCCAATGCCAGTATTTTGTACTTTCTGTTGATAACTTCTTGTACAACTCAGAACGATAGATACGGCTAAGACACTCTTGCAGAGTGAAACCATAATCATCGTGTAGATATTCTACCAACCAAGAAATTTTACCTGGCAAAAGCAGATGGAGGTTGTTTTGGTTTATCTGAAACATATCATTTCTCTATTTTAAATGCTTCAATAAAATGTAGTGTCGCCAATGCTTTTTTTCCTATTTCCTATATACTCATCAATCTCTTCTATTAGCCATTGACGTCCTTGGGTATGAAGAACATCGTAGCATTCGCTGAGATAGTCCACCAAGCCATACTTGGAAAATAAGTCAAGCACTTGTTCTCCAGTCATTCCTTTAGCCGCTCCGTATTCTTCTATGCAGAATGCAACGAAAAGGGCAATATCTTTATCTTTCTTACGCATTGCATTTCTCCTTTCTGTAGCTTAGCCACACATATTTGCCTATTTACCCTACAAAAATAATAATTTATTGCGACAAACTATTAGAAAGGCAAAAATGTTATTTGCGCTTCGCGCTGGGTTTTAGTCAAAAATGACCATCAATGAGCCATAAATGTTCATAAATTTTTATTTTAAAATTTCCACAAATAACTTCATGCGCCAGCCCAACCCCGAAAGGGGTTTATTTATGGACATTCAAAAAAAATAATTCATGAACATTTGTGGCTCATTGATGGTCATTTATGACTAAACCCAGCGCGAAGCGCAAATATAAAAGTTTATGCCCTTAAACAGTAGCGCATACGCCAAGTATGTAATACTTAATACTTATTACTTAAACTTTATTCCTGATGGACATTTTTGACTAAAAAACGAATAACTTGCGCAGAATTTGATAATAAACCAGTGTCATTAAAACATTTGTTTTCTTAAAACAAGATAAAACGAAACAAAATAGCCGATAATAAAGAAAATGTGCGTATTTTTGCAGATGCTTTATAAAAGCTATTCCGAATATAACGACACATGAACAAAATCACAATAGGAGCATTGTTAGCAACATTCTTTGCTGCATTCGCCTTCACAGCTTGCGACACCTCGTCGGACGTTACTGAAACAGAAACTTCGAGAGACTGTCTTATCACCTCTGTTACACTCGGCACCTTGGTGCGCGATGTACACACAAAAAGTGCATCAACTGGTAATGACACCACTATCACCTATAATGTGACGGGGGGAGCCTTCTTAATGTATATCGACCAACTGAAAGATAGCATCTACAACCCCGACCCACTGCCCGTAGGCACCAGAGTAAACAAATTGGTGTTTGCAAGCAATGGCATTGTTGGTTCGGGCAAGTTGATGATTGAAAGTTTAACTACCCACCAAGATACCTTGTTTACACCCACCGATAGCACAGACTTTAGTGTGCCTCGTAAGGTAACGGTGTATTCGGTTGATGGTAGCATCAAACGCTCTTATAAGTTTAACATCAACGTTTACAAAGAATATCCCGACTCAATGGTGTGGAACACCGTTACAGAGAGTCCGCTAAATGCTGTGGCAAGCTTCGTTAAAAACCGCACACTCTCTGCCAACGGCATGCTATATGTGTTTGGCGAACATGCTGACGGCACCACACACGTAGTGGCAACTACTGCCGAAGCACCCAACTTTGACGAAAGTAGCAGTGTGCAAGCTGCTAATGGCGAGAAGATGGATGTGCGCTCTATACAATATCTGAAAGGAAACTTCTATGCACTGGCTGGTGGACATGTGGTGAAATCGGCACAGGCTGCTGGCACTTGGCACAACACTGAGGCTACACAAACCTTTACGGCAATGGTGGGTACAAGCACCGATAGCCTTTTTGCCATAAGCGGTGGACAAATATGGGCTTCGGCAGACGGAGCAAATTGGAAACGTTGTACTTTAGACACCGAGGGCGCATTGCCCACACAGAATATTACGGCAAGCAACATTGCTGCACGTAACAACAAGAACAATGAGGTGATGATTATGGTGGGACAGGACGCTGAGAACAAAGTAAGCGTTTGGAAACACGACATCAACCTGAAGGGTGACTTTAGTTATCCTTGGATTTTGTTGCCTCAAACCGATGAGCTAAAGGGTTATACTTGTCCACAACTAAAGGATGCTTCGCTCTTTGCCTACGATGGCAAAACGGTGTTGGCAGGCATTAGTGCCGATGGTTCGGTAGCTCCCTTCTACGTAAGTGAGGATAATGGCCGCACTTGGAAAACCTCGCTCCTTTACAATCCTACCCCTCAGGGTGCAACTTCACTCTCGGTGACCGTTGATGCCAACCACTTTGTTTGGATGGTTTGCGGAGGTACGGGCAAGGTGTTGAAAGGAAGACTGAACAGATTGGGCAACGAACTGAATGCCCAATAAGTGCTTGCGGAGGCATCCACACCCTAACACCTGAATAGTCCGTTTTCATACGATAAGACTTATGCCCCTTACATTTACACATAAAACCACTTTATCACGCTCCCCCCAAGCTCAGTCGAAGGGGGCGCGTGGTCTGCTTTTCATTGCATGGACACTGATTGCGCTGTGGTTTACCCCCAAGGCTTATGCCCAACAAGAGGAATTGGAATATCAATTAGAGTTGGGAGGTGGCATAGGATTGAACCAAAACTTTACGGACGTAAAAGACCAATTGGGCATTGCCGGAACGCTTGTGGCTCGTTTTCCACTCAATCCACGCATGGCGGTGAAAACGGAGTTCTCTTATAACACCGTGAAAGGCAACACGTCTGCACGCAAAGAGTTTTATCCTGCCTCGTCCAATGCAATTGGCACTGAACGTTTGAACTATGCTGTGAGTAGCGGCATCTACGACCTTTCAGCACTCTACGAGCTGCACTTTCTGCCCTATGGTTACCAACGCGACTATCGTAAGCACCAACGTTTGGTACCTTACATCCAAATGGGATTGGGCTTGACTTATGGGGCAGCAGGCAAAGCTTTTACGGTAAATATCCCCTTGGGCGTGGGAGTGAAATATAAGGTAGCACCGCGTCTGAACTTGGGTTTAGACTGGTTGGTACACTTCAGCATGAGCGATAAACTGGACGGACTGGATGCCCCACTCGGCATAAAGTCGGAACTCTTTCGCAACAAAGACCACTTCTCAGCCCTTAAGTTAACGCTAACTTACGACTTGCACCCCAAGTGTCCTACTTGTAACAGGGACTAAGAATACAAGAAAACTACATACATTATATATATGCAACTCGATAAATCAAGAATTCCTGCCCACATTGCCATTATTATGGATGGTAACGGACGTTGGGCCAAAGCACGCGGCATGAACCGTAGCATGGGACACCAACAGGGCGTTGTAGCTGTGCGCGAAATTACCACAGCTTGCTCTAATCTGGGCGTGAAGTTCTTGACGCTCTATACCTTCTCTACCGAAAACTGGAACCGACCTGCCGATGAAGTGGCTGCTTTGATGTCGCTTATCCTAACTTCGCTTGAGGAGGAATTGTTTATGAAGAATAATGTGCGACTGCGCATTATTGGCGACTTAACACGTGTGCCGCAGGTGGTGCAGGACTCTATCTTGGCACTGCAACAACGCACGTCGGTTAACACGGGCATGACGATGGTGATTGCATTGAGCTATAGTTCGCGTTGGGAAATTACGAAGGCTGTGCAAGACATTGCAAACGAGGTGAAGATGGGAACATTGAACCCCGAGGATATTAACGAGGAAATGATTGCTCAACACCTCACAACCAACTTTATGCCCGACCCCGACTTGCTTATTCGCACGGGGGGTGAGGTGAGACTTAGCAATTACTTGCTTTGGCAATGTGCCTATACAGAATTTTATTTCTGCGACACTTTCTGGCCCGACTTTCACGAAGAAGACCTTTGCCAAGCTATCGCATGGTTCCAAAACCGCGAAAGACGATTTGGCAAAACAAGTGAACAGGTGAAATAGAACCTATCATTGAAACTCAAACTAAGAATGAAATATATATCACGCAAACTGCTTGTTGTTGCAGCCTTGGGACTGAGTCTACATGGCAACCTTTGGGCACAAGAACAAGCGGACAAAGACCCTAACACGCCCGTGATAACCTACACGGCTAACCACCCACGCTATGTGTTGGGAGGCATCACTGTGGACGAAATGAAAGGTTATGATGCTGAATATCTTAGCAGCATCTCGGGACTCGAAGTGGGAGAGACTTACGAAATACCTGGACCTGACATTAGTGAGGCTGTGCGCAAATATTGGGCACAAAAGATTTTCTCGAACGTAGAAATCGTGGCTGATAGTATTGTGGGGAATAAGGTGTTTTTGCATGTAAAACTCACGGCTCAACCGCGCATCTCAAGTATTCACTATAATGGTGTGAAAAAGTCGGAACGCGAGGACTGCGAAAAGATTATTGGTTTCCAACCAGGTAACCAAATTACGACCGACATGGTGAACCGCGCAGAACATTACATCAAAAAGCACTTCGAGGAAAAGGGCTTTAAGAATTGCGAGGTACACATTGTGCAACGCGAAGATGTGACGGGCGATAACCGCGTGCTTGTTGACATTAACATCAATAAGAACGCTAAGGTAAAGGTGAAGAAAATCTTTATCAATGGCGTTGAACAAAAACATGTGGCAAAACTAAAACGTGCCATGAAAAAGACGCACGAAAAGAGTTTTGTGAATATGTTCCGCTCTAAAAAGTTCTTGCCCGAAAAATATGCCGAGGATAAAGACTTGCTGACCGAAAAACTCAACTCCTGGGGTTATCGCGATGCTTTGATTACTTCCGACAGCATTGAAACCATCGACGATAAGCATGTGAATGTTCACCTCAACATTTATGAGGGTAAAAAATATTACTTGCGCAATGTGTCGTGGGTGGGTAACACGGTCTATAACTCTGACCTCTTGGATCGTATCTTGCAAATGAAACGTGGCGATGTTTACGACCAAACGCTCATGAACAAGCGTCTTACCAGCGACGACGATGCCATTGGTAACCTTTATTACAACAATGGTTACGTGTTCTACCGCTTGAACCCTGTTGAGGTGAATGTGGTGGGCGACTCTATCGACTTGGAAATGCGCATTCAAGAAGGACGCCAAGCTACATTTAACCATGTACGCATCTCGGGTAACGACCGCGTTTACGAAAATGTAATTCGACGTGAACTCCGTACCAAGCCTGGCGACCTCTTCTCAATGGACAATATCAAGCGTTCTATTCAGGACCTTGCTCAAATGAACCAGTTCGACCCTGAAGCTTTGCAAAATGACTTCGGACAGAATGGTATTAAACCTGACCCTGTGAGTGGTACGGTTGACCTTAACTATCCGCTTACCTCTAAGGGTGGCGACCAAATTGAACTTTCGGCTGGTTGGGGACAAACGGGTATCGTAGGTCGCGTTGGTTTGAAGTTTACAAACTTCTCCGTACAAAACCTTTTCCGCAAGGGTTATAAGCGTGCTGGTTTCATTCCGCAAGGCGATGGTCAGACGTTGTCGTTGCAGGTGCAAACCAATGGTACGTATTATCAAAACTACGCGCTCTCATTCCTCGAACCTTGGTTGGGGGGCAAACGTCCTAACCAACTTTCATTTAGCATCTCGTATAGTAAGCAGAGTGATGTGAACTCTAACTACATCAACCAGAACTACTATAACCAGTTGTATAACTACACTTATGGCTATGGCACAAGTTCAAACTACTACACAGATGCTTACGACCCTGATAAGTACGTTAAGATGATTAACCTGAGCTTAGGCTTTGGTAAACGTTTGCGTTGGCCCGACGATTACTTCACTTTTATGGCTGAAGCTTCGTACACGCGCTATATGCTGAAGTCTTGGCAGTACTTCTTGATTACGGATGGTAACTGTAACAACTTTAACCTTTCGTTCTCTTTGCAACGTAACTCTACCGACCACCCGTTCTATGCACGTTCGGGTTCTGAGTTCTTGTTCCAAGTTACAGCTACTCCTCCCTACTCGCTTTGGGATGGTCGCAACTACAAGAAGTTGGCTAACGACTATCAAAGCTCTAAGTACCAAAAGGAGTTGCAGGAGAAGTATCGCTGGATTGAATATCACAAGTGGAAGTTTAAGTTCCGCAACTTTACGGCACTTAGCAGCGCGGTGAAGGCTCCAGTGTTGATGACACGTATTGAGTTTGGACTCTTGGGTGCTTACAACCGTTACAAAAAGTCGCCCTTCGAAACTTACTACGTAGGTGGTGATGGTATGTCGGGTTATTCATCGGGCTATGCTACCGAAACAATCGGTTTGCGTGGTTATGAAAATGGTTCGCTCTCGGGCAATAACTATTATATGGGTGATGCCTACGCTTATAGCCGTATGACGCTTGAATTGCGCTATCCCTTGATGCTCGAAAACTCTACTTCTATCTTTGCCCTGGCTTTCGTGGAAGGCGGTAACGCCTGGACGGATGTCAAAAAGTTTAATCCTTTCGACATGAAACGCTCTGCGGGTGTGGGTGTTCGTATTCTCCTCCCCATGGTGGGTCTGATGGGTATCGACTGGGCGTATGGTTTCCAGAAGTACATCAGTGGCTATAGCAACAAGAGCCGAGCTGGTGGCTCACAATTCCACTTTATTATTGGACAGGAATTCTAAATTAGTTAAGTATTAAGTGTTAAGTATTAAGTATTACATTCTTGGTGAAAGACTGGGTGTACTTAACTTATACATAATACATTACTTAGAACAATACACATATATATAAGTAGGGCTTAGGGGCTATAAGCCTTTAAGCCCTACTTGGTAAAAAGGCACAAACGAAAAAATTGGAAATATGAAAAAGTTATTTATTCTTTTCATTATGCTATTGGGCACAATGAGTATGCAGGCACAAAAGTTTGCCTTGGTTGACATGGAATATATCTTGAGCAATATTCCTGCCTACGAACGTGCGAACGAACAGCTTAACCAAACGTCAAAGTCATGGCAAGCTGAAGTGGAAGCGCTTAATGCAAAAGCACAAACGCTCTACAAAAACTACCAAAACGAAAGTGTCTTTCTGAGTGATGCACAAAAGAAAGAACGCGAAAAGGCTATTGTGGATAAAGAAAAAGAAGCTGCCGACTTAAAAAAGAAATACTTTGGACCAGAAGGAGAGCTTTACAAAAAACGCCAAAGCCTTATCCAACCTATCCAAGATGAAATTTACAACGCTGTAAAAGGCATTGCCACTGCACGCGGTTTCCAATTGATCCTTGACCGCGCCTCAGACACAGGCATTATCTTTGCCTCTCCAAGCATTGACATTAGCAATGAGGTGCTCAGCAAATTAGGATATGCACAATAAAGATTTAGTTTTAGGAGGTAACGAAGCTCATTCGCTACCTCCTAAACTTTTTCTACCCTCTACCCTAACCTCCTACCCTATTGAACGTTCATAAAAATGTAGTTTTACTCCTATTGAACGTTCATAAAAATGTGATTTTGCTACCATCGAACGTTCATAAAAATGTGGTTTTACTACTATCGAACATTCATAAAAATGTGATTACACTTGCGTAATTAACTAATTATCAATAACTTTGTAATCGAATAAATAGAAGCTTCGATTATGAAACGATATATCAAGAAGTTTTACGCGCCATCCTCACCCCGTTAGGTAGGGGTGATATAAGGTCGCCAGGTATGAGAATGAGAGGGGGCTTGTCCCCTCTCATTCTCATACCTGGTTATTGGATATGCTCCCGATGCTCTATGCTCCCCTTCGCTTCGCAAGATTGGATGGAAAACATCCCATTATACGCTACTGAATCTTATTTTACTAAAGAGGGCATTGGATGCGATTAACACATATTTCTTAGAAAACACATCTTCGGAACCACCGTTCCGAAAAACAAAGATACACAAACAAAAGTTTGTCTTTTAAAATAAGAAAGATAAGATATTGGTTTTCAGCTACTTTTCATTACCTTTGCATTCGGAACCGTCATTTCGGAAATGACGGTTCCGAAAATAAGAAGAAAAGAACATAGAAACCCCATAACAACGTAGCACATGAAATTCTTTGGAAGAAAGGATGAAATAGCTGAATTGCAAAACATACGCAAGCTGTCATTACAGACTGCCCGTTTTACCATCGTTACAGGAAGAAGACGCAGTGGCAAAACCTCTTTGTTGCTTAAAGCCTATGAGGAGGTTGATGACATGCTCTACTTTTTTGTAGCAAGAAAGTCGGAAGAAGAACTCTGCAAGGATTTTCTTCATGAAATAACTGAGAAACTGCAAATTCCTATATTAGGGGAAGTAACACGCTTTGCCGACATCTTTAAATATTTAATGCAGTTGTCTAAAACACGTCCGCTCACACTCATCATCGATGAGTTTCAGGATTTCAAACGTGTTAATGCGTCAGTATTTTCGGACATGCAGAAAATTTGGGATTTGAACAAACAAGATGCACACATCAATTTAGTGGTGTGTGGTTCGGTTTATTCACTAATGAACATTATTTTCAAAAACAATAAGCAACCTCTCTACGGCAGACAAACTGGCGAGATTAAAGTAGTGCCTTTTCCACCCTCGGTTATTAAAGAGATTTTGGGAACATACAATCCTTCTTACACAACCGAAGACCTCTTAGCGCTCTACACTTACACCGGAGGTGTGGCTGAATATGTAGAAATGATGATGGACGCTGGTGCGAACAATAAAGAACTGATGACCGAAAAATTTGTGGCTAAGAACTCTTACTTCATCTACGAAGGCAAAAACATGTTGATTGAAGAGTTTGGAAAGGACTATACCCGATATTTCGAAATTCTGCAACTCATTGCCTCTGGCTTTACAACACGTTCGAGCATTGAGGGGGTTATGAAGGTGGATATTTCGGGATATCTCACCAAGTTAGAAAATGATTACAACTTAATTGCTCGCAATCTGCCCATGTTCCAAAAAAACAACCGAAACATTCACTACCAAATAGAGGATAACTTTTTGCGCGTATGGTTTAGATATATCTACAAATATGGCTACATGCTGGAAGTTGGGGCTAACAAGAAGTTGAAAATTATTATGGACAGAGACTACACCACTTACACGGGTAAGGTGTTGGAAAAATATTTTAGAGCCCAAATCATAGAAAGCGAATTATTCACTCATATCTCCTCGTGGTGGGACAGAAAAGGTGAAAATGAAATTGACATAATTGCTGCCGACGAAATTGACAATAAAGTTATTTTCTACGAAGTAAAACGTCAAGCCAAAGAAATAAACCTCGACACATTAAAATATAAAGCGGCACAATTCTTCAATGCTACCGGAAAATTCAAAACATACGATATTCTATATAAAGGACTGTCGATGGAGGAAATGTAAGGATTTAAGTATTAAGGATTAAGTATTAAGTATTACATTCTAATTGAGGTGAAGTAATAAGTAATAGGTAATAAGTAATACATTCTAAGTATTAAGGATTAAGTATTACATTCTAATTGAGAGGAAGTAATAGGTAATAAGTAATACATTCTTAATGTAATAGGTAATAAGTAATACAGATTGGTTCTTTTGGAAATTGCATATAAAAAATATGGATTTTTGAAAGAACCTTTTTCTTGTGCAATAAACTTTGTGCATATTCCCTACTTAATTATTAACTTTGCGCCCAAAAATAAAAAACAGATTTATGTCATTATCAAAATTTGAGAGCGAAGTAAAGCTCATTCCGCAGGCACAGCAGGTTATTTATAGCCGTTTTGCCGACTTAAACAATTTTGCTGCTATTAAGGACGCTTTGAATAATCCTGAAGTGTTGCAGCGCATCAGTGAGCAGGCTCCTGCCGACAAAATGGAAGATTTGAAGAAGTATGCTGAAAATCTAAGTTTTGAAACAGATGCCATTCACATTGCCTCGCCCATGGGCAACATCACTTTGCGTATTGTAGAACGTGAAGAACCTAAGTGCATTAAGTTTGCCTCAGAAGGTGCTCCTATCCAACTTTACGTTTGGATTCAACTCCTACCCCATACTACCTACGAGTGTAAAATGCGTGTCACAGTTGGTGCCGAAGTCAACTTCTTTATGAAGGGCATGGTTGCTAAACCCTTGCAACAAGCAGCCGACGGCTTAGCTAATATGCTCTCCGCCATTCGATAATCCGCTATATATATTATAGGTATATATTATAGGTGTTACAGACTATATTTTCAACTGACATTACTACGCATTTTCTTGGCAACTAAAAAATCATGCCTTGAATTTAACTAAAAAGAAAAATTCAAGACATGAGTATACTAAGTTGGTTGTTTCTAAAAAATCATTTTACTTTCAACCGTCTCCACAACCAATGTGGCACAAGGCTCCACAAGGCTGTGAGTATGCGCCAACGACGATTGATAACGATTACACTTTTTTGTGCATATAAGGCCTTAACTATGGCACGAGCTACGGGAGCTACTTGCATCAATAGGGGATAGTTGCCGTCTTCGCCCAACAAGGGGGTACGCACAAAACCTGGACGCACGTCGGTAAAGTGAATGTTGAGTCCACGCATGTGCGACAACTGTGCAAGCGACTCAATGTAGGTGTTTTGCAATGCCTTAGTGGCTGAATAGGCTGGAGCCAAACCTAAACCACGTGTTCCAGCTATTGAGGATATAACGGCTAAATGTCCATCTCCTTGCGAAGCAAAATAGCGGTAGGCAGCTCCTACCATACGCGTAAAGCCTAAGGCATTGGTTCGCATGGTTTGCAACTCTATGTCTGACTGCAACTGGGGATTTTGGCTGCCCACACCCGAAGCATGAAAATATAAATCCATGCCTCCTATTTGTGCTATTAACTGCTGAAGCTGCACATCGGCTTGCGCATCGGTTACATCGATACGGGCAGTAACTACACGCGATGGGGCTAATTGCTTAAGCACTTCGAGTGGTTCGGTGCGACGTGCAGCTAAAGCCAAAGTCCAACCATCGACTATGAGCAAACGGGCAACTTCATAACCTATACCTGATGAAGCACCTACAATTACGGCACGTCCTATTCTTTTCTTCATATACAGAATTGTAAGGCTCTTTTATGAGTGTTTCTTTTCATAACGGTCTATCGCCTTGAGTGTTTCTTCGTAACCTATGCGAATAATATCGGAAGCATGGTCAAAGTCGAATACCCCAAAACGATTCATAGGGATGTTTACTGCTATATCGGGCGGTGTAAGCTTTTGTGCGAGCACCGTGTGACGCTGAATTTGCAAGGCTATGGCAGATGATATAAGTGTCATGTAGTTGCTCGTTACCCGATCGGGGATGATGGCTTGAATCATACGCTTCATTGAGAGCAAACCACTTTCCTTGCGCTTTTGACGCTCTGCCTCACGCTTCACAACGATATCTTCGCTTGCAGGAGCACTCACATTAACCGACACCAAAATATCGCCAGCATGACGTGGCACACGATTGAGTGGCAAAGGATTAACAATACCACCATCTATCAGCACATGATGAGCCACTTCTATTGGTTTGAGAACCGAGGGCATTGAAATGGATGAACGGATGGCACGCTCTATGCTACCCTTTGAAAACACTACTTCACGCTGTGTAACGAGGTCGGCTGCTATGGCACGAAAGGGTATGTCAAGTTTCTCAATGCGGGCATCGTTTACCATCGTGCCAATGGTATTCATTAGTTTTTCGCCCTTCATGACATACGATTTTGCCAATGATACATCTATAAGTGAAAGCACCTCGCGCTTGGTCAACTTACAAAACCACTCGGTTAACTCGTCTAACTTGCCTGTGCAATACACGCCCCCTACCAATGCCCCCATTGAGGCTCCTGCTACCGACGATATGCGATAACCACGTTCTTCGAGTGCTTTTATAGCTCCTACATGTGCATAGCCGCGTGCTCCACCACTCGACAACACAAGTGCCACTCGCGCTTTTTCATTGTTATTTTCCATTTTTCGCTTCAGTCTGCTACTATTGCTTTACTAAGGGGGTGTTTCTAAAAGTCTTTACCATTATCGCCTTTACGGAAGTCGGAGGGTGAAATGCCTTCCACATTCTTAAAATATTTACCCAAAAAACTCTGGTTGGGGAAATTCATGTCTTGCGCAATTTCCTTAATTGACAAGGTGGTGTGCTTCAATAGGTTTTTTATTTCTATTATCACCATTGTTGTTATCCATTGCCCAGCAGTTTTCCCACTTACTTGTTTCACCACTTCCGACAAATGTTTGGGCGTAAGACACATTTCGTTGCTATACCATTCCACACTACGCTCTTGCTTGAAGTGTTGTGAAAGCAAACGTATAAATTGGTCGAATATGGCATACGCACGATTCTGCACACCTGATTGGTCGGGCTGTACACGTGCATCAAGCAAATTGCATATTTCAAAATAAAAGGCTCTAACGAGCGACACTGTGGCTTCGCGTGTGTAACGACCCGACATTTGCGAAAGTCTGCGACGAATAAGGTGATAACAATTTTCTAACCACTCACGTTCTTCGCTGTCCATCTTCAACACGGGGTTCTTCATCAAATAAAGCAGATAAGGCCACATCATGTTGAGACCAACAATGCAGTTTTGTGCGAATTGACGTGTCATCAAAAATGCTTTTGCATGGAAGTTACGGTCGGCATGCTCTTCCTGAATTATTTGTTCTCCAAACGATATGAACAAATCGCCTGCCTCCATATGTTGCTCGCGCCCACCAAGTGTAAAGGTTACCTCTCCTTCGGTACACAACACAATGAGCAAAAAGCCTATTTGCATAGGAGCCTCAACAAGATTTTTCCACGAAATATCATCGAGCAAGGTTATTTCGTTTCCCAAACAACTCATACTACCCGACAAACTTAGCGTGTCGCCCATATGTAACGTGCGAATATCTGATGTGTGGTTTTGTTCCATTTTTTATAAGGTATAAAAAGATTACAACAAGCAGTAAATCTACTTTTCTGCATTTTGTGACGGAGAAGGCGCTCCAACACTTAGTCCGTTACAAATTTGTTCAATTTTGTGGAATTATCCGCATTTTTAGATGAAAAATTGCATTTTTCTAAAAAAAATCGCAGAATAATTTGGTGGAATAAAAAATATGCACTACTTTTGCACTCGCAAATCAGCAAGGTGCCATAGCTCAGTTGGTAGAGCAAAGGACTGAAAATCCTTGTGTCCCCGGTT
>UQPD01000063.1 GCA_900542795.1 uncultured Prevotella sp.
GTTTTTGGGGGATATTTTGAACATAAAAATAATGCGGATTTTGAACACCCTACCTTTTGCGGCCTGCATCCATGCGCAAGAAGATAAAGAGCATCAAGGTGAACCCCCATAGGGAGGAACCTCCATAACTAAAGAAAGGTAACGGGATGCCTATGACTGGCGTTACGCCCATCACCATGCCCACATTGATAAACACGTGGAAGAGCAAGATGCTTAAAACTGAATAGCCGTAGACTCGCGCAAAGGTGGTGGTTTGCCGCTCGCTTAGATAGATTAAGCGCAATATCATGCACAG
Organism: uncultured Prevotella sp.; assembly: GCA_900542795.1. Classification (GTDB taxonomy): domain Bacteria; phylum Bacteroidota; class Bacteroidia; order Bacteroidales; family Bacteroidaceae; genus Alloprevotella. Next base: position 296 of record UQPD01000063.1, read on the forward strand.
AAAAAGTAGTAACACGCCTGCTGAGCCCATGAAGCCTTGCTCCTCGCCCACTGTGCAGAAGATGAAGTCGGTGTCTTGCTCAGGCACATATTTGAGTTTGGTTTGCGTTCCATTCATAAACCCTTTTCCCTCGAGTCCCCCCGAGCCAATGGCAATTTTACTTTGATTTACGTTGTAACCCGCATTACGGTTGTCCTCGTTCATGCCCAAAAGCACTTGTATACGTACACGTTGGTGAGGCTCGAGCACATTGTTGAGAACGAAGTCGGAGGTATAAAGAAAAGCAGTGCTGCCCAATGTAAACACGGCTATGAGCATGCCTTTGCTCACACGTTGCCCTAAGGACTGCCAAGCCAAATAGCCTGCCATAAAGAGGGTGAGTGCTAAAAGAACCCACGATATGTCGAAGGGGATAATGAACTCTGAAACGATGAGCGACAAAGCTATGGCACCGATGCCTATTTGTATGAACAGATGGGCTGCATGGTTATGTTTGTCGTAAACCCGTAACAAGCCTATGGTGAAAAGCCAAATAAGGATAAGCACCACGAACTCGCCTACGGAGGAGAGTGTGCCAGGTAACTCAACTTCGCTGAAACGGATGCCTACTACAAAATACACCACTGCTGCCACGGCTGTGAAGAGTATGCTACCAGGCATTCCCTCGCGGTAGAACATCAGGAAGAAGGCTAAGTAAACGAGTGCCGAACCTGTTTCGCGCTGCATAACAATGAGTACCATTGGCAAAAGTACAAGTCCGACGGCTTTGGAAAAATTACGCATCTTATCGAGCGTAAAGCCATATTCGTTGATAAGTTTGGCTACTGCTAATGCGGTTGCAAACTTTGCAAACTCAGCGGGTTGCACATTACAAAAGCCTAAGTTTACCCATGAGCGTGAACCTTTTATGTCTTTGGCTACAAAGGGGGTGATAAGCAGCACAAACATCATGAACCAATAAAAGATGCCTGCCAAGGTGTCGTAGTATTTGTCGGAACTCATCATGATAACAAAGCCCATGCAGAAGGCACAGCCTATCCACACAATTTGTTTACCCGTACGACTTGACCAAGCAAAGAAGTCGGTATCGCCTATCTCATGGCTGGCTCCACAAATGCTGAACCAACCGCACACAAGTAGCACAATGTAGAGGGTGAGTATCACCCAATCGACATTAAACAGCGGATATTGTTTGTTTTCGTTGAGCATGGTTTTGAAATTGAATAATAGAGGGACTATAAAGAACTATAGGATAGAATGGGAGTAAAAGGGAGTTAGAGCAAAGGAAACCACCCTACCTTGCATAATCGCCATATTTAATATGCATATTTTGAAAATGGGTAGCTTTTGCCTCAGATGACGCTGAAAGATGTCCGTTGAGATATTGCTCCATAATGAGTGCGCCAATGGGCACACCATATACATTACCAAAACCACCATTCTCCACATAAACGGCTACAGCTATTCGAGGTTTGTCCATGGGGGCGAAGCCCATAAACACGGAGTGGTCGTGACCACGGTTTTGTGCCGTACCTGTTTTGCCGCACACTTCATAGCCAGGAATGTTTGCAGCACGACATGTTCCCTCAAGCACGGCACGACGCATGCCTGCTACACAGTATTCATACCACTTGCGGTTGACACCCGTGTAACGCTTTTCGTAATAAATGGGGTCGAGACGTCCATCTTGCACTGAATGCACCACATGGGGTGTAATAAAGTAACCGCGATTAGCCACTGTGGCTGCCAAATTGCATATTTGCAAGGGTGTGGCAGTAACTTCGCCCTGACCAATGGCAATGGAGATAATGGTAAGTCCATTCCACGACCCCTTATATGCCTTGTCATAATATTCGGCATTCGGAATCATGCCACGTTTTTCGCCAGGAAGGTCAATGCCCAATTTGTAGCCAAAGCCCATCTTTACCATATAATCTTTCCAAGTGGTCATTGCCTTTTGCACAGAACCATATTTGGCTTTATTGTTGATTAAGCGATAAAGGTTCCAACAAAAATAGGAGTTGCACGAGGTTCCGATGGCTGGTATTAAATTGATGGGTGAAGCATGCCCATGACAGCCCACATGCAAACCTTTATAATTGAAACCATGATTACATGGAAAGGATATTTGTGGATCGATGCTCCCCTCTTGCAAACCTGTTAGAGCTTGCGATATTTTGAAGGTTGAACCTGGTGGATATGTACCCATAATAGCACGGTTAAGCAAGGGGCGCATTAAGTCGGCATTGAGGAGCTTGTGATTTTTGCTACGGTTACGCCCTACCATGCTACGAGGGTCGTAGGTGGGCGATGATGCCATGCAAAGAATTTCGCCCGTACTTGGCTCTATGGCTACAATTGCACCCAATTTGCCCGTGAGCAAACGTTCGGCAAGTGTTTGTAGGTCTTTGTCGAGTCCTAAGGTTAGATTTTTGCCTGGCTGTGCTTGCTTGTCGTACTTGCCATTTTGATAATGTCCCTGTGTACGTCCACGCACATCGCGAAGCATAATGCGCATACCTTTTACACCACGCAACTGCTCCTCATAGGCTCGTTCCACTCCAAGTTTACCTATATAGTCGCCCGACACATAATAATGAAGCGAATCTTCGGTCAACTCTCTTTCGTTAATTTCACCCACATCGCCCAAGATGTGTGCACCTATGCCACTGGTGTATTGTCGGGTGGAACGTTTTTCGATGCTAAAACCCTTAAACCTAAAAAGTTTCTCGCGGAAGAGCGAGAACTCCTCTGCTGGAATTTGAGCCATAAAAAGTTGAGGGGTGTAACGCGAATAGCCTGGATTCTTTTTCGAATCCTTTATGCTTGCCATGCGGTTAATGTAGTCTTCCTTCGTAATGCCAATAGTTTGGCAAAAGTCGAGTGTATCAATGCCACGCTGATCGTTCATAACCACCATTATATTATAGGACGGTTCATTGTACACCAAAATGCGCCCCTTGCGATCGAAGATGAGTCCGCGCGAGGGGTACTGAATGTCTTTTCGGAAGGCATTGGAGTCGGCATTCTTTTTATAGTCATCACTCCACAACTGCAAGGTGAAAAGGCGAATGGTATAAATTAAGATGATGCCTATGGCAATGCCGCCGATTACGAATTTGCGTACTTCGAAATTGTTAGACGACATAAGCAAAAGAAATGTTTGTTTTTGAACAGATGTTTTTTAAAATCATTCTAAAACACATCTGCTTATTTGCGTATAAGCTCCATGGCAAACACAAAAAGGGTGGTAAGCAAAGTGCTACCAAGAATGTTAATAAGGAGTATTTGCCAATCGAAAAAAGAAAAAGCCTCGAAGCTGAAAAATACCAAGCAATAGATAAACACGCTGAAAAAAGCATATTTGCCAAAGGCGCTCCATTCCATTTCCTTATGCGAGGGTACAAAACTTTCGTTTTTATCAGACGGAGAGAAGGCTCTAAGCAACAAGGGTACTATTAACCCTAACAAACACATTGCACCCGAAGCCATACCAGGCGTATTGGTAAGGATGTCAATTGCCAAACCTAACATGAAACCCGAAAGCACGTAAAGCCAACGAGGAGTGTTGCTCGGAAGTATGAGCAAAAAATAAACGTAGGGCATCGGCGTGGCATAGCCAAATATATGTACATGGTTAAACACTAATGCTTGTAAAAACATCAATGCTACAAACCAACCGATGCGCGACATGAAAACTTGAAACACGTTGAGTTTATTTTATTAAGGGTTAATATCACCTAATTTGCATTATTCTCCATCTGCAAAGCATGCGTTTGGAGTGTATCAATTTCGGCTTTATAGGGCGTAGTTACAACAGACACATCACGTAAGTTTGCAAAGTTTGTACCTAATGACACATCAAGTCGGTAAGACTGTCCATCAGACGAATTGCTGATTTTGCTTACACGTCCCACAAATATGCCTGGAGGGAATACGGCAGAATAACCGCTGGTTTCAATGGCTTGTCCCACTTTAACGCGGGCATAACGTGGCACATCGTCAACATAAGCGCTTACCATGCTCGCACCATCCCATTGCAAGTAGCCAAAGTAGTTTTGACCACGCACACGACAACTGATGCTCGACTTGCGGTTGGTTACGGGAATTACCAACGAATGATGAGGTCCGGTAAGATAAACAATGCCCACAACACCACCTCCACCTATTACGCCCATTTCAGGACGTATGCCATCAGACGAACCACGGTCTATAACCAAATAGTTATTAACACGTTCCGAGCTGTTGCTTACCACAGTGGCAGACACCATAGCGTAGCCCTTAAGTTTTTCACGCATCAACTTTTCAGTCATAGTGGTATCCTTGGTTGCCGAAGCTAATGCTTGTCGCAAAATTTCTGTTTCGCGCTGCAAGGCTATGTTTTGGTCGGTGAGCTGACGGTTTACATGTTGCAAATTGAAGAAACTAATAACGTTTGTGTAAGTTCCGTTCACCCCAGCTGCCATTGAATTGGCTGCGCTGAACCATACACTACCCTGAAAGCTATTGAAACGGAAGAGCAAAACCATACTCAACGTTTCGAGTATAACAAAAAGGAAAGCGTAACTGTATTTGCTAACAAAATCTACCAGATTGCTTTTGGGAGAGTAGTCACTCATTTTTTTTAGTTGTATTCAAAAATGCAAGTAGGTGTTCATTAACCTACTTCCTTGTAAGTGGCATACTTACAAATAAAACCTCACCCCCTTGGTCGCCCTTCGCCAGTATACATGAGATGGGAACCGAGGGGGTGAAGCCGCTCGTCATTGAATAATGGGGTGATTAACGCATGAGGAAAGTGTAGTTTTCAACATTCTTCAACGCAATACCCGTACCCTTAGCCACGCAAAGCAACGGATCGTCTGCTACGTGGAAAGGAATATTGATTTTATCACTCAAACGCTTGTCGAGACCGCGAAGCAATGCGCCACCACCTGTGAGGTAGATACCATTCTTCACAATGTCGGCATAGAGTTCGGGAGGTGTGTTAGCCAAAGCGTTCACCACGGCCTGCTCAATACGTGCAATAGAGGTTTCAAGGCAGTGTGCAATTTCTTGATAGCACACTGGTACCTCCATAGGCATCGTGGTAATGCGGTTAGGACCATGAATTACATAGTCGGCAGGTGGGTTAGCCAAGTCGGTAAGTGCAGCACCCACATTTATCTTGATGCGCTCTGCCATACGTTCGCTGACCTTAACGTTGTGCTGACGACCCATATATTCCTGGATGTCGCTTGTAAAGTCATCACCTGCCATCTTGATAGAGTTATTCGACACAATGCCACCCAACGAGATTACTGCGATTTCAGTGGTACCGCCACCTATATCAACAATCATGTTACCCTCGGGGGCATTAACATCGATACCAATACCTATGGCTGCAGCCATGGGTTCGTAGAGCAAGAACACGTCACGTCCACCAGCATGTTCAGCTGAGTCACGTACAGCACGAAGTTCAACTTCGGTCGAACCACTTGGCACACCAATCACCATGCGCAATGAGGGCGAGAACAAACGCTTGCCCGTGTGAACCTTCTTAATTAAGCCGCGCATCATCTGCTCGCAAGCATTGAAGTCGGCAATCACGCCATCGCGCAAGGGACGGATAACGCGTATTTTATTATTGGTCTTTTCGTACATGAGTTTGGCTTCGTCGCCCACCGCAATCATCTTGTCAGAGTGCGTATCGAGAGCCACGACCGACGGCTCGTTCACAGCTATCCCCCCATCATCAATAATAATGGTGTTGGCTGTACCCAAGTCGATGGCCAATTCCTGTGTAAAGGAAAAGAGCTTTGAAAAAAATCCCATATCGAAAGATTTTGTACTAATTATTTCTCAAACCAATTGTGAATGGCGGTGTCATAATGACTGCTCACACCAAATGCACGTGTAGCAAACCAACGACGCTCTTCAAGCTCAGTCTGTGCACCATTTTTGCTAACAATGTCGAGCAAGGGCTTGTACTCTGCCTTCGAAGGCACAATTACAACATCGTTAAAGTTCTTTGCGCCAGCACGAATAAGCGAGATACCACCTATGTCAATCTTCTCAATGATGTCAGCCTCGCTTGCACCGCTTGCTACGGTCTGCTCAAAGGGATAGAGGTCAACAATAACGAGGTCGATTTCAGGAATCTCGTATGCTGCCATTTGCTTTTGGTCGTCCTCCAACTCACGACGTCCCAAGATGCCACCAAAGATTTTGGGATGAAGGGTTTTTACACGTCCACCCAAGATTGAAGGATAGGTAGTAACATCTTCAACCTTCTGGCAGGGATAGCCCAAAGACTCAATAAACTGTTGCGTACCACCTGTTGAAAGGAATTGTACGCCTTCTTCATGCAACTTGCCGAGCAACTCTTCTAAACCATCTTTGTGGAATACTGATACGAGTGCTGTCTTGATTTTCTTTGTAGAGGACATATTGAATTGTATGTTATTTGCTAAATTTTGTAGTCAACGCGTTTACGACGTGCGTAAATTCGCTGTTTTGCATGCAAAATTACAGTTTTTTTGTTGGCTATCGCAACTTTTTGTCTATAAAAAAAGTGTTTCTTATGAATTATTTTATAGTTAACACAAAAAGGGAAGTGTTTGCCAATTCGGTTTAGCGTTTGGAACCTTGTGATACATTAAACACCTGCTTGATTTTCCAACAAAGTAAAACAGGTATGCAAAATGGAGGAAACCATTTTACATACCTGTTTTTACCATCTCCCTTTAGGGGAGAAATACAGATTAGGAGGTTCTAAAAAAATCTGATTTTAATTTTCTAAAACTACCTTCTCTTAAAAGATATTCTTAAAAATTCTTGCCAAAGCCGTCGTTAGATGTTCTTGCCGTGGCAGTCCTTAAACTTTTTACCACTGCCGCAAGGACAGGGGTCGTTACGTCCAGGAGCCTTTTGCTTAACAATAGGTTGGTTGGGAGTTTCGCGTGTATCACGATTAGCAGCTGCAGCTGCTTCGGGATTACCCGCTTCATCCAATGATTCATGACTGGTAGTGAGGTTCTGCTGCTGAGAAGGTTCCTCTTCGGCTGCTTCTTTCACATCACTTGCCACTTGCACGGGAATTTGACCACGCATCAATGTAGCCACCGTCTCATTGTTAATGCGGTTCACCATCTTGTCAAAGAGTTGTACACTCTCAAGCTTAAACACGAGAAGGGGATCCTTCTGTTCGTACGAAGCATTTTGAACAGACTTCTTCAACTCATCAAGTTCACGAAGGTTCTCCTTCCAAGCATCGTCAATGTTGTGAAGAATAATGGCCTTTTCAAAGTCTCTAACCACTTCCTTAGCCTCTGTTTCGTAAGCCTTCTTCAAGTTTGTGCGGATGTTATACATCAACTTACCATCGGTAATAGGCACGAGGATGTTTTCGTACATATCGCCTTGGTTTTCGTACACTTGCTTAATAACAGGCGTAGCCACTTCAGCCAAACGGTCAGTCTTACGCTTAAAGGCAGCCATTGCAGCCTCGAACGCCTTTTCGTAGAGGTCGTCACGCTTCATGCCGTCGAATTCCTCTTCTGTAAAGGGAACTTCCATGGCAAAGATTTCAATGAATGCTTCGCGGCAACCTTGGTAGTCGTTTTTATCGATGATATTGATAACGCGATCCCAAATCATGTTGGCAATGTCCATGCCTACACGTTCACCCATCAAGGCGTGACGGCGCTTTTCGTAAATCACGGTACGCTGCTTGTTCATTACGTCATCATATTCAAGCAAACGCTTACGAATGCCAAAGTTATTCTCCTCAACCTTGCGCTGAGCACGCTCAATGCTATTGTTAATCATCTTAGCCTCAATCATCTCGCCATCCTTAAAGCCGAGTTTATCCATTACACGAGCAATACGTTCTGAGGCAAACAAACGCATCAAGTTATCTTCGAGCGATACGAAGAATACTGAAGAACCAGGGTCGCCCTGACGTCCTGCACGACCACGAAGCTGACGGTCTACACGACGGCTTTCATGGCGCTCTGTACCAATAATAGCCAAACCACCTGCAGCCTTCACCTCATCGGTGAGCTTAATATCCGTACCACGACCTGCCATATTGGTAGCAATGGTTACAGCACCAAGCATGCGTTCTTCTTCCACTTGGTTACCCTCAGCATCTGTCACAACCACCTTACCCAAGTTGCTCTGACCAGCCTTGGCAACAATGTCAGCTTCCTTTTGGTGAAGCTTGGCATTCAACACCTGATGAGGAATTCCACGGAGTTGAAGCATACGGCTCAAAAGTTCGCTCACGTCTACGTTGGTTGTACCCACTAAGACAGGACGACCTGAAAGACGCATCTTCTCGATTTCTTCAATTACCGCTTTATACTTCTCGCGCTTAGTTTTGTAAACGCGGTCGTTCATATCGATACGTGCAATGGGACGATTGGTAGGAATTTCCACTACATCGAGTTTGTAGATATTCCAAAATTCGCCTGCTTCTGTACTTGCTGTACCCGTCATACCTGCAAGTTTGTGGTACATGCGGAAGTAGTTCTGCAGCGTAATGGTTGCAAAGGTTTGTGTAGCAGCCTCCACCTTCACGTGCTCCTTAGCCTCAACAGCTTGGTGCAAGCCATCGCTCCAACGACGACCTTCCATTATACGACCTGTCTGCTCGTCTACAATCTTTACCTGACCATCCATCACCACATATTCCTCGTTAATGCGGAACATTGTGTAGGCCTTAAGCAACTGTAAGATGGTGTGCACACGGTCGCTCTTCACAGCATAATCCTGCAAGAGTTCGTCCTTCTTGTTCACGCGTTCTTCCTCGCTCAGTGTGTTATCTGCTTCGAGCGCTGAGAGTTCGCTGGTAATATCGGGGAGCACAAAGAGCTGATCATCGTGAACCTGGTCTGCAAGCCACTTGTTACCCTTGTCGGTCAAGTCTACGCTGTGCATCTTCTCGTCCACCACGAAGTAGAGGGGTTCAACAGCCTCGGGCATACGTCGGTTGTTGTTTTCCATATACACCTCTTCGGTTTTGAGCATACCAGCCTTGATGCCGTTTTCCGAAAGGAACTTAATGAGCGGATTGTTCTTAGGCAATGCCTTGTGGCTACGGAACAAAGCGAGGAAGCCCTCTTCGCTCTTTTCCTTATCGCCTGAGGCAATGAGTTGTTTTGCTTCAGCCAACAGTTTTGTGGCGAGCTTACGCTGCACTTCTACCAAACGTTCTACAAGAGGCTGATATTGTTCAAAGAGTTGGTCATCGCCCTTGGGCACAGGACCTGAGATAATCAACGGAGTACGCGCATCGTCAATCAACACAGAGTCAACCTCATCGACAATGGCATAGTTGTGACGACGCTGCACAAGGTCCTTAGGACTCATTGCCATGTTGTCGCGCAAGTAGTCGAAACCAAACTCATTGTTTGTACCGAAAGTAATGTCTGCCTGATATGCACGACGACGGCTCTCTGAGTTAGGTTGGTGCTTATCGATGCAGTCTACTGAGAGTCCGTGGAACATGTAAAGTGGACCCATCCATTCAGAGTCACGCTTAGCCAAATAGTCGTTCACGGTTACCACGTGCACACCGTTACCAGTCAAAGCGTTAAGGAATACGGGGAGCGTACCCACCAGGGTTTTACCTTCACCCGTTGCCATTTCAGCAATCTTACCTTGGTGCAATACCACACCACCAAAGAGCTGAACATCATAGTGCACCATATTCCATTTGGTGTCATTACCACCAGCAATCCAATGGTTCTGATAGATAGCCTTATCGCCTTCGATAGTTACAAAGTCGTGGCTTGCAGCCAATTCGCGGTCAAAGTCGTTAGCCGTAACCTCAATGGTTTCGTTCTCAGCAAAGCGGCGAGCGGTATCCTTCACAATGGCAAGAACCTCGGGGAGTGCATCATTGAGCGCAACTTCCATTTTGTCAAGCACTTGCGTTTCGAGTTTATCAATTTGGCTGAAGATTACCTCACGGTCTTCGATGGGCGTGTCCTCTATCTTCGACTTGAGTTCATCAATCTTCTCCTTGATGTCATCAGCCGAATGCTGAATGGTGTGTTGAATCTCTTTCGTTTTGGCACGTAATGCGTCATTGTCGAGTTCTTGAATTGCAGGATAAGCTGCCTTAATTTTTTCTACCCACGGCTGAATAAGTTTCATGTCGCGAGTTGACTTGTTGCCGAAAAGCTTGCTAAGAATTTTATTGATATCCATATTGTAGGTTTCCCACATCTCTGCCTCTCTCCTACCCCATTTCATAAGGAGGACTTTAGCCGAGAGTAGGGCTTTTTTTATTTTTGTTTGTAAGTGTTTTAATTCGTGCGCAACGGCTGTGGGCTGTTGCTATATATATAGGTATCCTTTTATTAAAAAAGAGGAGCCACCCTACAAGCGTTAGGAGCACGAATACGCATCGCCTTCGATAGCGTTGGAGCTATGTAGTCGATGGTGACGGGAGTTTCAATCGTTTCAGCCTTGAAGCCCTCGCCTAAAAATATAATGGGGAATGGAATGTACGATTCGCGTACAAGCTGACTTTCGTGCGTAGAATTGTTTACGAAGCGCCACCCAGGTGCCACCTCAATCAGCACATCGCCCGAATAACGTGGATTGTATCCGCCACGCATGCGACTGATGCCAGGTGTCCAAGCGCCTTGCAACAAACGCGATGAGGTGTAAACATCCTTCACCCCCGAAAGTTGCAACAAAAAGTCTTGCGCACGCTCCAACATCTCAGCCAAGTTAATTTGCTTTTGCTCAACAAGTTTGTGGTTAAGATAAATTTGCGTGCCGAGCGTAGACTCCACGTATTGTCCCTGACCATAAACTGCCACAAAATACATATTGAGCAGTGCAGCCGAGCGTTCTACGTCGAAGGTACCCGTAGGTATGCGATATTTAGACAAATCGGCAGTTTCTTCATCGGCATACCCTGTCGAAGTAATCACAAAAAGGGCATTGTTGCGTCCCACCTTGTGTTCAACCGATTTTATAAGTTGCGCCAAAGCATTATCTAAGCGCACATAAGTGTCTTGCAACTCCATGGGACTTTCGCTCACCGTGCGGTGGTCGAGGTTTCCGGCATAGAGAGTCAAAGCCAAGTAATCGGTTATGGCATCCGTACCCACCATTGTGCCGTTAATGCACTGTGTGGCAGCACGCACCACCTCCTCGTTTATCAGTCCGCTGGTTTTGTAAGAGGCAAATCGTCCTGCACCAGTAAACTTATGATTAAAGGGCTTTTTCATTCCTCCCGAAAGGAAGTAAGAAAAATTACCCACCAAGTCGCTCGAAGGTTTCCACGTCAGCGTTTTCAGTCTGTCGTCAAGCCTATTGCTATTGAGCACAGTTGTCCAACTGGGCAGTGCTTTGCCATAGTAAGAGGTTGAGCACCATTGTCCCGTTCGGTCATCAATCCACACAGCTGCATCAGCAGCATGTCCTGCACTAAGTATGGCAGCATCGCGGAAAGGTGCAATAGCATAAACCAATGCTTTTCCCTCGGTAGCCACTTTAAGTTCATCGCCTACAGTCGACACACCTAAAAAGGTGGGCGAAGAGGCATCCGTGGTTTGTAGTCCTGCGTAATTTTTATCGTTTACGCAAAACACAGGACGCAAGGTTTCGCGGTCGAGCCATTTCAAAGCTACTATGCCGTGATTGTAAGGAGTTGTCCCTGTGGCTAATGTAGCTGCAGCCGAAGCACGGTCTGGGCGATAGTGCGGATATTCAGCCTGTGCATAAACCCGTCCTTCATTCAACAAACGCACAAACCCTTCTTGTCCGTAAAGGGGCATAAAAGCGTTTAAGTAGTCTGTGCGAAGTTGATCAACCAATATATTCACCACAACTCGGGGTACACCTGTTCCTGCAGCTGCAGCACTTGTACCCGACAAAACAGTCATTGCTGTAAGCAACGACACAAGTAGGGGCAAGCGCATAGCTGATGCGTGTGAGGAATATTTAGGATTTGAGGACATGAATGAATAATGTATAATTAGTAGAATGTATAAGTAAATACATTACTTAGCAAGAATGTAATACTTAATACTTAATATCTTTATTGCTCTAACCAGCAGTGTTGCTATGATAAAGTAAAGTTCGGGTGGAAACTTCTGCACACCGCAAGCAGCTATAACTAAAGTAACTACCACAAGCACAACTTGTGCATAAGGCAGCCAATTACGTTTATGCTGAATAGCAGCCTTCATAAACCATGGGAATGCCACAAGAGGCAATGGATTGAACAAAACAATAAGCCAGTTACTCCCCACAGCAGGATGTGCTGAAAAGAAAAACAGAAAACTAATGATGCACCCCGTAAGACCTTGCGCCACAAAAAGCAGCACATCGAATTGCCAACAGTTTTTGCGTTTCTTCCACTCGTAAACTATAATAGCCAATGCTACTACAAATAGCATGCCAAAGGCAACCATCGGACGCACTGGAAAGACATCTTTATCTTGGTATTGTGCAGGCAAAAGGGTGAGATGGGTTTTCACCAAAGGCAATACACCTTTTTCGGTCTTCACTTGGGCTTCACTCAAAAAGCGTTCAGCATAAAGCGGTGCAAACTCTTGCATACTGCGGTCAGCTGGTTGGTCTACCTCAGCACCGAGCAAAAGGTCTTGTCCAAAACGATTCCACGGACTGGCATCCGAAAACTCATGCACAATGTCGCGCAGTGTTTTCTGTTCATCAACCTTACCCCACAACACCTGTTCCTTTATAGGACTCAACACTTTGTCAAGCGCTCGCGTCGTGCAGTTGTCATAGAAGAAATTGTAACGATACACCGCATTGTGTGGGTCGAGGTTCCTTGCCAAAGCATCACGCACACGCACAGCTTCCTGATTGGTTAAATTAAGAATCTGCTCGTCAATGCCACGTCCTTCACGAACGTATGCTTCGTAAAAGAAACTATAGGGAATAACGCTGAGTTCGTAGTCGGTATTGCCCAATATAAAACGCCACATAAAGTGGGGCTGCTTAAACGAGAAGGTGCCGTAATTAAACACCCAGTCACTTCCGTGCTCACCAAACTCCCGCACACGTATGGCAGTATGTCCATAAAGTTCGTAAACCAAAGTGCCTGGTGTACACGTAAGTATGCTAATCGACACAGAGTCGCCCACAGGTTGTTCAGCAAGCTCCGTGTTACTATTTTGCGCAGCATTTTGTGCCACGACTTGCTGACTGTGTGCCGCAAAGGGCAACAGCATCACCACCAATAGTATGTTAAGCAGTTGTTTCATTTTTTGTGAATAAGAGGTCCCGACTTTATTACCAGTCAACATTCTCTGCGCTGCAAAGTTACAAATTAAATTAAGAAAAAAGGAAATAAAAGTAAAAAGTAGCTTGTACGCCTCATTATTTCAGTAAAAAGAGACATATTAAAAGGCAAAGTATATTGATATAAATCGTCGTCCAGCAATAGGCTGGACG
>UQPD01000064.1 GCA_900542795.1 uncultured Prevotella sp.
GCATACGAGATGACTACGCGTCTCGTGGGCTCGGAGATGTGTATAAGAGACAGTTTATCATCTATATTTGGTGGCGGAAAAAAGTCACCCGAAAATCAATACGATATTTTGTGCGACGATGGTGTGCGTGCAATGCAAATGGGAGAGTTTCAGTATGCCGAGAAATGTCTTACGGCAGCTTTAGAGTTGAAACACGAACTGCGCACGGTGGGATTCTTGGCAGAAGTGTATCTGCACACCGAAAATTATGAGAAGGCATTACCCCTATTGCGTGAAATGGTGCAGCATGCCGAAGACGATAATTTAGAAATTAGTTTACTGTTAGCACAAACGTTAGGTAAGACACAAACTTATGCCGATGAGCGCACCACTTGCCAAGACATTTTGCAGAAGCATGAGGGCGAATCTCGTGCGCTCTATTTGTTGGCAGAGGCAGAACATGGTTTGCACGAGGACTTAATGGCGATAGCCCATCTCACACAGTGTCTTGCTCAGGAACCTCAATACCAACATGCATTGTTGTTGCGTGCCGAGGTCTTGAAACAAATGGGGCAGTGGACAGAGGTGTTGGCAGATGCTGAGGCACTTGTGGCGATTGATGCAGAAAACGAAAGCTACCATTTGTTGCGTGCCGAAGCTTATGCTGCTTTGGGTAAAACGGATGAGGCTGTGGCAGACCTAAAGGCTGTGCAGGCACTGAATCCCTTTAGTCAAGAGGCAGTGTTGAAACTCGGTAGCCTTTATGAACAGACGGCACAATGGGATAAGGCCCTTGCAGTGTATGACGAAGCCATTCAGATGCAACCCAATTTTGCAGCAGCCTATAAAGCTCGCGGTGGTGTGAAGAACCATTTAAAGGATGTGGTAGGCGCTGCTGCCGATTTAAAACGTTCTCTTGAATTAGAACCCGAATTGGCAAAGGCCGTAGATGGTGAATATGTAAATGTAGAGAACGAAATGAAGGAGCGATACAAACGCATGAACCCCTATGGATTTTAAGTGCAAGTTGTGGGCTGTTTTTAGTTTCTGAAAAACAAAAATGTAAGGTAAAATGCCTAAAAAGAAGATATTTATCTAATTTTTTAGGGTAAAATGCTTGCTTTTTGTAATAATTTTATAACTTTGCCCACACAAAACGAAAATACATCATGGCATATACTTCTTACTTCCGACTTAGCAATTTGTTGCGCTTGCGTACATTAGGTACGCGGGAGTGAGAGTTATGGATGAAACCCCATAGCGTAATGCAATGATGTTATGTAGCACTGCATACTGCAAAAACATCATACAAAGCAATTCAACCTCACTCAACATTCAGTTGTTAGAGTGAGGTTGTTTGTTTTTAGGATGCTGTGTGTAAATAAATAATTCATAAGCAATATAAAACACAAAAAACATAATATGAGCGACAAACTTTACATATTCGACACAACGCTTCGCGATGGAGAGCAAGTGCCAGGTTGCCAACTCAACACAGTAGAGAAAATTCAAGTTGCCAAACAACTCGAACAACTTGGTGTGGACGTGATAGAAGCTGGTTTCCCCATTTCGAGTCCAGGCGACTTTAATTCGGTAATAGAAATATCGAAGGCTGTGACATGGCCCACAATTTGTGCACTGACACGTGCTGTTGAAAAGGACATTGATTGTGCAGCAGAGGCATTAAAGTATGCCAAACGCAAGCGCATCCATACAGGTATTGGTACGAGCGATAGTCACATAAAATATAAATTCAACTCTAATCGCGAGGAAATAATAGAGCGAGCCGTTGCTGCCGTTAAGTATGCCAAGCGCTACGTAGAGGATGTAGAATTTTATGCGGAAGATGCAGGACGTACAGACAATGAATATTTGGCACGTGTAGTTGAGGCTGTAATAAAAGCAGGAGCTACGGTAGTCAATATTCCCGATACAACGGGCTATTGTTTGCCCCATGAGTATGGCAACAAAATTAAATATTTGATGGAACATGTAGATGGTGTGCACAATGCCATCCTCTCAACCCATTGCCACAATGACCTTGGCATGGCAACCGCTTGTACGCTTGAGGGTGTATTGAATGGTGCTCGTCAAGTGGAAGTGACCATCAATGGCATTGGCGAACGTGCTGGTAATACAGCCGAGGAGGAGATAGCCATGATTTTAAAATGTCATCACCTCGACATCCAAACCAATATCAACACACAAAAAATAGCAGCAACCTCGCGCATGGTAAGTTCGCTCATGAATATGCCCGTGCAGGCTAATAAGGCTATTGTGGGACGCAATGCCTTTGCTCACTCAAGTGGCATCCATCAAGATGGTGTGCTTAAAAACGTAGAGACTTACGAAATTATCAACCCCAAGGATGTGGGTATCGACGATAATTCTATTATTCTTACAGCCCGTTCGGGACATGCAGCCTTAAAGCATCGACTCGAGGTGTTAGGTGTGGAGGTGAGCGAGGAGAAACTCAACGAAATCTACCAACGCTTCTTGGCATTAGCCGATAAAAAGAAGGAGGTGACAGACGATGATATCTTGGTACTTGCAGGTGCTGAGCGTGCAGCTTCGCATAGCATCAAATTAGATTATTTGCAAGTGACGAGTGGACATGGTGTGCGTCCTGTGGCAGCTATTGTACTCGACATTGCAGGCGAAAAATTCCGTGCAGCAGCCGAAGGTAATGGTCCTGTAGATGCTGCAATCAATGCAGTGAAGGATATTATCAAGCGTAAAATGGTGCTTAAAGAATTTACAATTCAAGCCATCAATAAAGGTTCTGACGATGTGGGTAAGGTACACATGCAAGTGGAATACGATGGTGCCGTGTATTATGGATTTGGTGCCAATACCGATATCGTAACTGCCAGTGTCGAAGCTTATATTGATGCAATAAATAATTTTAAGCATTAAGTAATTGTTACTTGCGCATTTTTTGTAAAACTTCTTACATTGATAATGCAATAGCATGTAATACTTAACTCAAGTTTCGGATTTAGCCCGCACTTGCTAAATCCGAAACTTGTAATACTTAATACTTAACACTTAATACTTAAACAATGTTGTTTTCCACCCTCTTTCAAAAAATATGGGATGCCCATGTAGTGCAGCATGTGGCAGATGGTCCCGATCAACTATATATAGACCGCCTTTATGCCCATGAGGTTACCAGTCCGCAAGCTTTTGCAGGATTACGTCAGCGTGGTTTAAAGTGTTTTCGTCCGCAACAAATATTTTGTATGCCCGACCATAACACCCCTACACACGATCAAGATAAACCCATAGTCGACCCCGTGTCGCGTAAGCAAGTAGATACACTCACACAAAATGCACACGATTTTGGACTGAGTTATTGGGGAATGATGCATCCCAATAATGGTATCATCCACGTGGTAGGTCCCGAGCAAGGACTATCATTGCCAGGAATGACCATTGTTTGTGGCGACTCGCATACCTCCACCCATGGAGCTATGGGGGCAATAGCCTTTGGTATCGGAACTTCAGAGGTCGAGATGGTAATGGCTTCGCAATGTATTTTGCAAACCAAACCTCGTGCCATGCGCATCAACGTGGAAGGTACATTACGAAAAGGAGTAACAGCAAAGGATGTAGCACTCTATTTAATGAGTAAACTTACAACAAGTGGAGCAACAGGCTATTTTGTGGAATATGCAGGTTCTGCCATTCGTTCACTTTCTATGGAGGGACGACTCACTTTGTGTAATCTCTCTATAGAAATGGGTGCTCGTGGTGGCTTGGTAGCTCCCGATGAGGTAACTTTTGCCTACATTAAGGATAAACCCTATGCTCCCAAAGGAGAGGCGTGGACAAAAGCTGTAGCTGAATGGCGCAAACTCAAAAGCGATGATGGTGCCGTGTTCGATAAAGAAGTAACCTTCGATGCAGCCGACATCGAACCTATGATAACTTATGGAACCAATCCAGGCATGGGCATAGGCATTACGCAAACCATTCCAACAGCCCAAACCGAATCAGACCGCAAGGCATTGGCGTATATGCAATTTGCTGAAGGCGAAAGCATGATTGGTAAACAAGTGGACTATGTATTTTTAGGAGCTTGTACCAATGGACGTATTGAGGACTTCCGTGCTTTTGCTTCAGTAGTTAAGGGACGGAAAAAGGCACCGCACGTCACAGCTTGGTTAGTGCCAGGTTCATGGCCAGTGATGCGTCAAATCGAAGCAGAGGGAATTGATAAAATCTTGCATGAAGCAGGTTTCGAAATTCGTCAACCAGGCTGTTCTGCTTGTTTGGCAATGAACGACGATAAAATTCCCACAGGCAAACTCTGTGTCTCAACCTCAAACCGTAACTTCGAAGGTCGTCAAGGTCCTGGTGCTCGCACTTGCTTGGCTTCACCTCTTGTAGCAGCTGCAGCAGCTGTGATGGGAGAAATTGCAGACCCAAGGGGCTTACTATAAGTTATTAGGTTATCTAACTTTCCTAAAATTTAAGTTCAATGAGATATCAATTTTCTATCATACAATCCTCATGTGTGCCTCTTCCACTTGAGAATATCGATACCGATCAAATAATTCCAGCTCGTTTCCTAAAGGCAACCGACAAAGAAGGATTTGGCGAAAATCTGTTTCGCGATTGGAGATATAATCCCGATGGTACCCCCAAGGATTTTGTGCTCAACGATCCTACTTATAGTGGACAAATACTTGTGGCAGGTAAAAACTTTGGTTGTGGGTCAAGTCGCGAACATGCAGCATGGGCTATTGCAGGCTATGGCTTCCGCGTAGTTATTAGTTCGTTTTTTGCCGATATACACAAACAGAACGAACTGAATAATTTTGTTTTGCCCGTAGTGGTAAGTGAAGCATTCTTGCAGCAACTTTTTCAGAGCATTGCGCAAAACCCTCATACCCAAGTGCGCGTAGATTTGCCCAATCAAACAGTAACCAATATGGCTACCGCACAAACTGAACACTTCGACATCAATGGTTATAAAAAATATTGCCTTGAACGTGGACTTGATGATATAGACTTTTTAGTAGCAAACAAAGATAAAATAGAACAATATGAAACTCAACATAGCTGTACTTGCCGGTGATGGTATCGGTCCTGAAATTTCAGCCCAAGGCGTAGCCGTGCTTACTGCCGTATGTCAAAAGTTTGGTCACGAACTAAGCCTTACACCAGCTTTGGTAGGTGCTGCCGCCATTGATGCTGTAGGCAATCCATTTCCGCCCGAAACACTCAAGGTATGTAAAGCAGCCGATGCAGTGCTCTTTTCGGCAGTAGGTGACCCTAAATACGACAACAATCCCAACGCAAAGGTACGTCCCGAACAAGGCTTGCTCGCCATGCGTCAGCAACTCGGACTCTTTGCAAACATTCGTCCGGTGCAAACTTTCAAATGTTTGCTTCACAAGTCTCCCTTGCGAGCCGAATTGGTGCAAGGTGCCGACTTTGTGTGCATACGCGAATTGACGGGAGGCATGTATTTTGGTAAAAAACAAGAAGGCGATGACTATGCTTACGACACCAATGCTTATTCGCGCGAAGAGGTAGAGCGTATTCTCAAAGTTGCCTATCAGTATGCAGCTCGTCGTCGTGGTCATCTCACAGTAGTTGATAAAGCCAATGTGCTTGCTTCATCACGTTTGTGGCGCAAAGTTGCGCAAGAAATGGCAGCGCAATATCCAGAGGTGCAAACCGATTTTATGTATGTAGACAATGCTGCTATGCGCATGATTCAAGAACCCACATTCTTTGACGTACTTGTTACTGAAAATACCTTTGGTGATATTCTCACAGACGAAGGTTCATGCATTACAGGTTCAATGGGTTTGCTTCCTTCAGCCTCTACAGGTGCCAGTACTCCTGTGTTCGAACCCATTCATGGTTCATGGCCACAAGCAGCAGGGCAGAACATTGCCAATCCCTTGGCACAGATTCTCTCAGTAGCCATGCTTTTTGAACACTTCGGTCTTACTAACGAAGGAAAGCTTGTTCGTCAAGCCGTAGATGCCAGTCTCGATGCAAACGTTCGTACACCTGAAATTCAAGTACCTGATGCTCCACATTATGGAACGAAAGAAGTAGGCGAGTGGATTGTACAATTCATAAAAACTGCGGGAAACGAATAACTTAAGGTCGTTAATTGCCAGAAATGAATCGTACAAATAAAAACAATTCGTTTCTGACAATTATGCTCTCAAAAAAAGTAAGTAAACTAACATGTCCAAGTATGTTAACTTACTTTGCCAAGTAAGTTAACTTAAATGGCAAAGTAAGTTAACATACTTTTTTTCGACACTTTAGGCTGTTTTTTTGGAGAAACCCGATAAAAACTTCTATTTTGTAGGAAACCATCCCTACTTTTCATCCCTTTCAGTCCGAAAAGAAAGAGTCCAATCAGCAAAATCCGTATTCAATATCTCAAAAAAATATGCTGGAATTTTTAGAACCACCCTTATGGTAATTTGTAACCTTCAAAAAAATAAAAAGTGTGTTTTCTTTGAGAATATGGGTAGCTATTCGGCTATCAGAAACTAAGCATTTTAAAATCAGAATTTTAGAGCCATCCTAAAAAAACTCCTTTTTATTTTGTCCTTCGCTCGGTTTGCACTACCTTTGCTTTCGAAAAAAAATTAAACCAATTTGTTATGGTAAAAATAACTTTTCCTGATGGATCAGTGCGCGAGTATGAAAATGGTGTTACTGGTCTTGAAATAGCAGAAAGCATCTCGCAGCGTCTGGCACAAGACGTAATCGCTTGTGGCGTGAATGGTGAAACTGTAGAGTTGAACCGTCCTATCAACGAAGATGCTACGATTAACCTTTATAAATGGGATGACTCTGAGGGTAAACATGCTTTTTGGCACACTTCAGCGCACCTTATGGCTGAAGCAATGCAACAACTTTGGCCTGGAACACAGTTTGGTATAGGTCCTGCCATTGAAAATGGCTTCTATTATGATGTAATGCCACCCGAAGGCGTGGTTATTGGCGAAAGCGATTTTCAGAAAATCGAGAAGAAGATGCAAGAGCTTGCCCAAAAGAAAGAAGCTCTTGTACGTAAAGAAATTTCTAAGGCAGACGCTCTGAAGTTCTTTGCAGAACGTGGTCAGACTTATAAAAACGAGCTCATCGAAGAACTCGAAGATGGTAACATCACAACTTATACACAAGGCGACTACACCGACCTCTGTCGTGGTCCGCACTTGCTCTCAACAGCTCCTATCAAGGCTGTGAAAGTAACTGCTGTTAGCTCGGCTTATTGGCGTGGCGACGAAAAGCGTCCTATGATGACTCGTGTATATGGAATCAGCTTCCCTAAGAAGAAATTGCTCGATGAATATTTGCAGATGATTGAAGAGGCTAAGCGTCGCGATCACCGCAAAATCGGTAAGGAAATGGAGCTCTTTATGTTCTCAGACCTCGTAGGTAAGGGCTTACCCATGTGGTTGCCTAAGGGTACTGCGCTCCGTCTTCGTTTGGAAGACTTCTTGAAGAAGATTCAAAAGCGTTATGGTTATCAGCAGGTAATGACACCGCACATTGGCTCTAAGAACCTCTACGTTACTTCAGGACACTACGCAAAATATGGTAAGGACTCATTCCAGCCCATTCATACTCCTGAAGAGGGCGAGGAATATATGCTTAAACCCATGAACTGTCCTCACCACTGCGCTATCTTTGCATGGAAGCCTCGTTCATATAAAGAACTCCCCTTCCGTTGTGCAGAGTTTGGTACGGTTTATCGTTACGAGCAGAGTGGTGAGCTCCACGGATTGACACGTGTACGTGGTTTTACTCAGGATGATGCTCACATCTTCTGTGCTCCCGAACAGGTAAAGGATGAATTCCTCCGCGTGATGGATATCATCATGATTATCTTCAAAGCCTTGAAGTTTGATAAGTTCGAAGCTCAAATTTCACTTCGCGACAAAGTAAACCGCGATAAATACATTGGTTCTGAAGAGAATTGGGAACGTGCAGAACAAGCTATTATCGAGGCTTGTGAGGAAAAGGGATTGCCTGCTCATATTGAATATGGTGAAGCAGCCTTCTATGGTCCTAAACTCGACTTCATGGTGAAGGATGCCCTTGGACGTCGTTGGCAGTTGGGTACAATTCAGGTTGACTATAACTTGCCCGAACGTTTTGAGCTTGAATATACAGGTGCTGACAACCAAAAGCATCGTCCTGTAATGATTCACCGTGCTCCCTTCGGTTCAATGGAACGTTTCGTAGCTGTACTCATTGAGCATACAGCAGGTCACTTCCCCTTGTGGTTGACTCCCGATCAGGTAGCTATTTTGCCTATCTCTGACAAGTTCAACGACTATGCACAGAAGGTTTGCGATGAACTCAATGCACAGGATGTACGTGCTTATGTGGATGATCGCTCTGAAAAGATTGGTCGTAAGATTCGTGATAACGAGATGAAGCACGTGCCTTACTTGCTCGTAGTGGGCGAGAAGGAAGCTGCCAATGGCACTGTAGCTGTGCGTAAGCAGGGTGAAGGTGACCAAGGTATACTTTCGGTTGCTGACTTCGCTAAGAAGATTAACGATGAAGTAGCTGAAATGACTGAGAACTTCTAAAATAGATTTCTATTATTATAAAATTGCCGTCTAAGTGTTTGCAAAAGCGTTTAGACGGCATTTTTTAGTGGGTTCACAACGTGTAAAAAGGCACTGTTTGTAAAAGAAAAACGTAAAAAAAGCGTTTAAGCCTTTGATATTCAAAAAAGAAGGCGTAAATTTGCAGCCGATTAAAAATCAATAAAATCAAAAGTTAAAGAGATGCAAGGGAATATGCCATACATTAGGGCTGTTCAAAACTTGTAAAACTCGTAAACTTACACTCATAAAAAGCTAATTAATGCCAGCACCGCAGAAGAATAATCGCCGCGACCGCAATAATAATAAACCGCAGCACCGCATCAACGAACAAATTCGTTGTCGCGAAGTGCGTATCGTGGGTGACGATGTAGAGTCAGAAGTAATGCCTACGCGTCAGGCCATTCAGCTTGCACAGCAAAAAGAGGTTGACCTCGTGGAAATCTCACCCAATGCTGTGCCACCCGTATGTCGCCTCATTAACTACTCTAAGTTCCTTTATCAGCAAAAGAAGCGTCAAAAGGAATTGAAGGCTAAGCAGGTTAAAATCGAAGTGAAGGAAATTCGTTTCGGACCGCAAACTGATGAGCACGACTACAACTTTAAACTTAAGCACGCCAAGGAATTCCTTTCAGAGGGTGACAAGGTGAAAGCTTATGTGTTCTTCCGTGGTCGTTCAATCCTCTTCAAAGAGCAAGGTGAAGTGCTTTTGCTTCGTTTTGCTAACGACTTGGAGGAATATGGCAAGGTAGAACAGATGCCTGTGCTCGAAGGTAAGCGCATGATTCTTTTTATAGCACCTAAAAAGACTGGGGCTCCCAAAAAGACTGAAAGTGCCACTGAGAATGTAGCAGAGGGTGCAGAAGAAGCAAAGCCTGCAAAGAAAGCTCCGCAAGTAAAGGCAAAGAAGGAATATAAAGGTCCCTTTGTTGAAGGCGAGGATTTTTAAAATTCGCTTTCCTAACAGATTTTTCTGATAAAGTTAGAATTTATCCTTGTGAATAAGGATTTTCTAAATGATTTTTGAAAAATCTTTATAGCCGCGGACATCAAACGAAAATGCTTGCGCGCTACGTTCGGTATCTCACGTAGCCGCAGTGATATATTAACAAATTAAACAAAAAGAAAATGCCAAAAGTAAAGACTAATTCTGGTGCTAAGAAGCGTTTTGCTCTCACTGGAACGGGTAAGATCAAAAGACGTCACGCTTACCACAGTCACATTCTGACCAAGAAGACTAAGAAGCAAAAGCGTAACCTCGATCACGTAGCTATCGTTGATGGTACTAACGTACGTCAGGTTCGTGAACTCCTTTGCCTCCGCTAAATCGCGTCAGAAACGTGCCTTAATGCGCTCAAGTAGCGTGAAAGCGCACACGTTTCAAAATCTTAAACATTAAAGTCTAACCGGATGTTCAGCCTACTAAAAGTCCGATTGTGTGTCTAAAACATTAAAATGCACCACGGCGCTGACCTCCAAAATGTAACAAAAAAATGCCAAGATCAGTAAATCACGTAGCTTCAAGAGCTAAGCGTAAGAGAATCCTCAAACTCACCCGCGGTTACTATGGTGCCCGCAAGAACGTTTGGACCGTTGCCAAGAACACTTGGGAAAAGGGTCTGACCTACGCCTTCCGCGATCGTCGCAACAAGAAGCGCAACTTCCGCGCTCTTTGGATTCAGCGTATCAACGCTGCTGCACGTCTCGAAGGTCTTTCTTACTCTCAGCTCATGGGTGGTTTGCGCAAGGCTGGTATCGAGATTAACCGTAAGGTGCTCGCTGACCTCGCTGTAAACAATCCCCAGGCTTTCAAGGCCATCGTTGAAAAGGCTAAGTAAATAAAGCTTTTTCTTTCATAGCGAAAAAAATAAAAGGAGAAAATTTCCATATCGTTTGGAGGTTTTCTCCTTTTTCGCGTTTAATATCAGCGCAAAAAGATTACACGAAAAAGTAATATAGTATTACTTGGCAAAGTAATACGTATTAAATGGGCAAGTATTACGTTTTAAATGGCAAAGTAATACTATAATACTTTGTGAAGATATAGACAAATTCAATTTCTCCACATTATATTTGCATGTAACATGATTAAAATGTACTTTTGCAACTATCGTAAAACGACGCCATACATGGTGTAAATTTTACAATAAAAGTGAATACTACCCTTATAACGAAATAAGTTATGAAGATACTTCCATACATCGTGTTTAGTTTTCTTTTGCTCTGTGCATTATGTGCAGGGGTGAATAGCTATCGCTGTACAGAACATAGAATAGCACAAGACGTGAATCAAGCATTAGAAAAAACACTCGCAAAAATGCCAGACAATGTAGTCACTACAGACACTATACGTTGTTATCGTAACTACCTTACTATAGCCGAATTAAAAGACACCGCAGGTATTTCTATGCGAACAATACGCAAAGAAGGTTTATTAAAGACTAAATTGGTGGCAGAGGCAAACTGCAACTTTGCAACAACCTTTAGGATGTCAGACCAAAAGGCTTCAGGTGCTTTCTTATTTATAGGAGTATTGTGGCTTTTGGGTAGTTTGTGGCATGCAAAAAGAAATAAGCCCGAGTTGATGTTACAAGGACTATCGTACGGAGACATTGTTTTCCATAATAATACATTTACCACAACTGATGGTGCAGAAATACACCTCACTCCCATGCAACATGCCCTACTCGAAATGTTTATGACCACCCATACACACACCTTGTCTAAACAAGATATTTGCGAACGACTATGGCCTAAGAAACCAGATGCAAACGACACGCTTTACACGCTAATCAGACGCATTAAACCTATCATCGAAGCCCATAGCCTAAAAATAGAATCAAACAGAGGAAAAAGTTATAGTCTGAAAATCAAATAGATAAGTTCTGTCAACCCAATGTCAACCAAATGTCAGGATAATGTCAGCTAAACAAATTGGCTTCCTATCATCCTTAAACGACCTTTGCACCGAAATCAAAAAAATGGTGCAAAATGAAACAACTAATTACACTATCCATTATCCTTAGTTCTGCATTCCATGCCTACGCACAAGATGCAAACAAATCCGTTACGCTCAATGAGGTAACAGTTAAAGCAGCTAAGGTTGTAAACAAACCCGATGGCGTGACCATCTATCCTACCGATGTACAGAAACAAGCTTCGAACAATGGCTATAGCTTGCTTCAAAATCTCACACTTGCCAATCTCCGTGTTGACAACATAAACCATTCTATTTCCACCATAGACAATCGGGGGGACGTTCAACTTCGTGTAAATGGCATCATCGTAGGTAAACAAGAGATGTTAGCACTTAACCCCAAGGATATTGCAAAAATCAACTATATAAACAATCCAGGTGTTCGTTATGGTGAAGGTATCGCCTCTGTCATTGACATTATAATACGCAAAAACGAAAGTGGTTATACCATAGGCACAGATCTCACCTCAGCACTTACCACCTTACAAGGCGAAGGCATGGTCTATGGTAAATGGAATCATGGCAAAAGCGAATGGACTATTTCGCATGATATGTGTGGGTATCGAAGCCAAGGTGCCAAAAGCATACAGTTTGCTAAATATACCTTAACTGATGGCAGCACCTATACCATCGAGCGAAATGATGTGGAAACACTTCGAAAATCTATTGCACATGATGCTAAATTAACCTATAATTGGGCAGATTCTACAGCAACAGTTTTTCAAATCTCATTGAGTGAAGCATTTAACAACATTCCCAATAACTATAATATAAAGGACATTGTTGAAGGCACTCGCCAATACAAGGCAACAAGCAGAGAAAAGAACAAAAGCTATTCGCCTGTATTAGACATGTATTTTTGTCGTCAACTTACCCCGCGTCAGTCCTTTACTGCTAATGCCGTAGGAACTTACATCTCCACCCGAACCAATAGTTTCAACAACGAAGGTAATACTTACCAGTATGATGTGAATGGCAAAACAGCTTCATTGCTTACTGAGGCAATTTACGAAAACAACCTCAAACCTTTTACGCTATCTACGGGGGTGAACTATAGTTATAAATACATCCAAAACAAGTATATAGGTGATGCTTCCTCTTTAACCCAAACCAACAACAATAGCCTGTATGCCTTTGGCGAAATCAAGGGCATGCTCAAACATTTGCGTTATACATTGGGCATGGGTGCAAGTTACATCCATTACACACAGAACAATCACGAGTACAACTTCTGGACTTTCCGTCCTAAGGTGTCGTTAACATACCATATCAAAAATAGTTTGCAACTGAGTTATACTTATCAGATGCAAGACAAAACATCACGTATAGCTATGACAAGCGATGCCATGATTCGCACCAATAGCATGGAATGGACTGTAGGTAATCCCGATTTAAAACCTTCGCACGACATGGATCACCGATTGCAGTTGTCGTATAACACCAATCGTTTGCAAACCTTTATTGAAGGCTACTACAAGCAATGCCTCAAACCGAACATGGCTCACTATGAACGGACAGAAGACAATCAATTCATCTATACGCAGATTAACCAAAAAGAGATAGACGTATTAAATGTGATGGCATATATTAGCTATTGGCTCTTGCCCGAAAAACTTCAGTTTGCCACCTATGGCGGTATAAACAGATGCTTTAATTTCGGTAACGACTATACGCATTGCCATACTTCGTGGTTTTATGTTGGTAGCATCACGGCATATCTCGGCAAATGCACGTTACAAGGATACATTGACAATGGCAACACATTTTTTGAAGGTGAATCAAAAGCTTTCAGTGGAGCTTACGCTGTATTAAAAGCATCCTACGCATGGCAAAATTGGCAAATATCCATGTCATGGGCTAACCCATTCAGCAACAACTACAAGGCATACGAAAACGAACTTTTCAACCGCAATCTCTACAAACATACCATTGGCTATTCTAAAGGCAATGGCAACCAAGTTTCACTTAACATCTCATGGCGACTAAGCAAAGGAAGCAAACATAAATCGGCAGAAAAGAGAATAAACCTAAGTGACACCGATAATGGCATTATAAAATAAGGTGTGTTATAGGAAGGTGTGAATATTTATTGTAAGTAGGTGTTCAAAATTAGTTTATATTGAATTGTCGTATTGTTTTGTTCCTACAGTTGTCTTG
>UQPD01000065.1 GCA_900542795.1 uncultured Prevotella sp.
CAAAGCAACTATCAGAATTTTAGAATTATTAAATCAGAATTTTTAGAACCACCCAATATATATAATAGGTGTGTAAATCGCCCATTCAGTAGCCCAATTCCCTATTTTTACAAGCCAAAAACCACAAAAATTCGATTTAGCCCCATTAAAGTGCAAAAATTCGAGTAGAAAGATGGTTTATTTCATAAATAATTTCTACCTTTGCAGCCGCTATGCAAAGTGAAAACCTCCTAAATATCAATTTGGCGCATGCTGCCGAAGCAGCTAAACGCTTGGACATTGAGCTGACTGATCGCTTCTTTGCCGACCTGGAGCAAGAAGAAATAAGCGGCGGAGACATTCATGCCGAAATCTTTGTAAAGGCCAGTGCTGGCGACATCTTCACCGTCAAGATTGCGCTGAAAGGACAAGTAACAGTGGCTTGTGACCGCTGTCTCGACCCCTTAACGCTCAACGTTGACACATCTGATACGCTAAAGATTAAAGATGCCGAACCAGAAGATTGCGATGCGGACGATTTACTCTATTTGGACGCTGGCAATCCTTGCTATGACCTCTCGTGGGTGACTTACGAAATTATCGAAACGTCATTACCCATGCAGCGCGTACATGCCGCAGGCGAATGCAACAAGAAAGTGGTTAGCTACATCATTGCCGATGATAATGAGGATGAAGACAATGAAGACTTTTAACAAGTAACTTCTGCTCCACCCAACAACACGGCACTCAATTAACAAAAATCCAAACTAAAAAAATTAAAGAATAAAATGGCACATCCTAAAAGAAGACAATCAAAAACAAGAACTCTCAAGCGTAGAACTCACGATAAGGCAGTTGCCCCCACTTTGGCAGTATGCCCTAACTGCGGCGGTTGGCACATCTACCACACTGTATGCCCCACTTGCGGTTACTATCGTGGCAAGCTCGCTATCGTTAAGGAAGTAGCTGAGTAAAAGCCCCGAGGTGCGCTTTCTCGTTAAGCTTAACCGACTTAATAGTTTAAGAGTTTTGCGATTCTTTGATGCGTTTAACTTGCCTGTCTGCGTTTCATCCAGACATTAAAGATGAGCGCCAAAGCGTATAACTCTTAAACTATTTCTTTTTTATACACACTCATTTTGCACCAAAGCGCAGCGAACTTACTGTTTCATCATGCCCCACATGCGCAATGCTTGTGTTATATAGGTCAAGATTTTGTCACCGACTGTTTTATTCTTTAATGTGGCACTCGACCTTTTTTTGACTACGAGCATAATCACGATGCGGACATTTGGCCACAAACACAAAAACAACAAAATGGCTCAAACAACACAAGACGCTGCACAAGTTAACAACATATCCCCATGGAAAAGATCAATGCAGTCATCACTGGTGTAGGCGGATACGTCCCCGAATATGTATTGAATAACGAAGAATTGTCGCGTATGGTTGATACCAACGACGAGTGGATTATGACTCGCATCGGCATCAAAGAACGTCGCATTCTCAACGAAGAAGGACTCGGCACAAGTTACATGGCACGTAAGGCCGTGAAGCAGTTGCTCGAAAAAACAGGCACTGACGCTCAGGAGGTTGACTGCGTTATTGTGGCAACCACAACCCCCGACTATCATTTTCCTTCAACCTCGAGCATCGTTATCGGTCGCTTGGGCATGAAGAATGCTTTTGCCATTGACATGCAGGCTGCCTGCTGTGGTTTCTTGTTTGCCATGGACGCTGCTGCAGGTATGGTGCAGAGCGGACGCTACAAGAAGATTGTGGTGTGTGGTGCTGACAAAATGTCGTCGATGGTTGACTACACAGACCGTGCAACTTGCCCCATCTTTGGTGATGGCGCTGCTGCCGTGTTGGTTGAACCGAGCACAGAAGAGGGCTTAGGATGGCAAGATAGCTACCTCCGCACAGATGGCAAGGGCTTACCCTTCCTCTGCATGAAGGCTGGTGGTTCTGTTTGCAGCCCTTCATACTTCACCATCGACCACCGCATGCACTATTTGCACCAAGAGGGTCGCACTGTGTTTAAGTTTGCTGTAACCAACATGAGCGATGCTTGCGACAAGATTGCTGAACGCAACAACTTGAACAAGGACAACATTGCATGGGTTGTGCCTCACCAGGCTAACGTGCGCATTATCGAGGCTGTAGCGAACCGCCTTGAATTGCCTATGGACAAGGTGATGCTCAACATTCAGCGTTATGGTAACACTTCGGCTGCTACGCTCCCCTTGGCTCTTTGGGATTACGAAAAGCAACTTAAGAAGGGTGACAACCTCATTCTCTGCGCTTTCGGTGCTGGATTTACTTGGGGTGCCGCTTACTTAAAGTGGGGATACGACGCTAAGTAAAACCACGCATTAAGTAGGTGTTCATAATCAAGAGACCCTTATATGTATGAATATCTACTTAACATAATGTGCAGATGTAACGCGCCTTGAAACACCGTTACATCTGCACATATAATTCTCTAAATAATGCACAAAGCTGGTTTTGTAAATATTGTAGGTAATCCAAATGTAGGAAAATCTACACTGATGAACCTCTTGATGGGCGAACGCATATCAATTGCCACTTTTAAGGCTCAAACTACGCGTCACCGCATCATGGGTATTATCAACTCTGACGACGCCCAAATTGTGTTTTCGGACACACCAGGTGTTCTCAAGCCCAACTATAAGTTGCAAGAGGAAATGTTGGCTTTCTCGGTTTCAGCATTGCAAGATGCTGACGTGTTGCTCTACGTGACCGACGTAGTTGAAACACCCGATAAAAACAGCAGTTTCTTGGAGAAGGTTAAAAAGATGAATGTGCCTGTATTGGTGCTCATCAATAAAATAGACCTTTCTAACCAAAAAGATTTGGAAAAACTAGTGTCGCAATGGCACGAAAGTTTACCTAAAGCCGAAATCTTCCCTATCTCTGCAAAAGTTAAGTTTAACGTTGACAACGTGCTTGCACGCATTAAGGAGCTTCTGCCTGAATCGCCTCCTTATTTTGGCAAAGATCAATGGACCGACAAACCTGCTCGTTTCTTTGTAACGGAAATTATCCGCGAAAAGATTTTGCTCTACTACGATAAGGAAATTCCTTATGCCGTAGAGGTGGTGGTAGAACAATTTAAGGAAGACGACAAGCGCATTCACATCAATGCTGTGATATATGTGGAACGCGACAGCCAAAAGGGTATTATCATTGGTCATCGCGGTGTTGCCTTGAAAAAAGTTTCAACCGAAGCACGTAAGACACTCGAAAAGTTCTTTGGTAAAACAATATTCCTTGAAATCTTTGTGAAAGTGGACAAGGATTGGCGAAGCAACACAAAACGACTTGAAGCTTACGGATATAAGTTGGACTGATTTTTTAAATTGTATTTTGTGAACAAAGGCAGACGGTGGGCAACCTTCCCTCTGCCCCATAAATAAAAATTAGAACGTGTCAAAATTAGTAGCCATAGTAGGCCGACCTAATGTCGGCAAGTCAACCCTGTTCAACCGCCTTACGGGTACGCGCCAGGCCATTGTCAGCGATGAAGCCGGTACTACGCGCGACCGCCAATATGGCAAATGCGAATGGGGCAGACGCGAATTTTCAATCGTCGATACTGGCGGTTGGGTTGTAAATTCTGACGATGTTTTTGAAGGCGAAATTCGCAAGCAGGTTACACTTGCTACCGAAGAGGCTGATGTTATCCTCTTTGTGGTAGACGTTAAAAATGGTGTGACCGACCTCGATGCTGAGGTTGCTTCGATTTTGCGTCGCACAAAAATGCCCGTTATTCTTTGCGCCAATAAAACAGACAATAATGCCGACCGATACACCTCGGCCGAATTTTATAGTTTAGGTTTGGGCGATCCTTTCTGCATCTCCGCTATCACAGGTAGTGGCACAGGCGATTTGCTCGACTTAATTCTTGAAAAATTGGGCAAAGAGGATGATAAGGACGAGGCTGAAGAGGATATTCCTCGCTTTAGCGTAGTGGGTCGCCCCAATGCGGGTAAGAGTAGCATCATCAATGCCTTCCTTGGTGTTGACCGCAACATTGTTACCGACATTGCAGGTACTACACGCGATAGCATCCTGACGCGCTACACCAAATTTGGTTTCGACTTCTACTTGGTAGATACAGCAGGTATTCGTCGTAAAAACAAGGTGACCGAGGACTTGGAATTTTACTCAGTAATGCGTGCCATTCGCTCTATCGAAAACTCTGATGTTTGCATCTTGATGATTGATGCCACACGCGGCATTGAGAGTCAGGACTTGAACATTGTGCAGATTATTCAAAAGAACTTCAAGAGTTTGGTGGTTGTGGTGAACAAGTGGGACTTGGTGGAGGATAAATCGAACGATGCTATCCGCCACTTCGAAGATGCCATCCGCAATCGTATGGCTCCCTTCGTGGATTTCCCTATCATCTTTGCCTCTGCACTTACCAAGCAGCGCATCTTCAAGGTGCTTGAAACAGCTAAGGAGGTGTATTTGGCTCGCAAGCGTCGCATTTCTACCTCAAAACTCAACGAGGAGATGTTGCCACTCATCGAATCATACCCCCCACCCTCAATTAAGGGTAAATACATCAAGATTAAATATTGCGCGCAAATTCCTAACACG
Organism: uncultured Prevotella sp.; assembly: GCA_900542795.1. Classification (GTDB taxonomy): domain Bacteria; phylum Bacteroidota; class Bacteroidia; order Bacteroidales; family Bacteroidaceae; genus Alloprevotella. The sequence continues at coordinate 4,609 of UQPD01000065.1, forward strand.
CAAATTCCATCGTTTGTGTTCTATGCAAACTTGCCACAATACGTGAAGGAACCTTACAAGCGTTTCTTGGAAAACAAAATTCGCGAGCGCTGGAGTTTCACGGGTACGCCCATTAACATCTTTGTCCGCCAAAAGTAAGCTAAAGAATAGGCATCTAAAAAAGTATGATGAAACATTTGTTTTTATTGCTAACAAGCATTTGCCTATTGACAGCTTGCCACGGCAAACAAACTGGAGCTAACAATGAGGAAATGGCTTGCGAAGCTGACTCGGCTGCAGTAAACTTCTATAAACTCCGCGCAAATGGCAAATATGCTGAGTACGTTAGTGCTATGCACTCGTGCGACAGTATGCCTGAGACTTATCGCAAAAACATGGCAATGATGATTGAACAACATCAAGCCGAGGTTATGAAGAATAAAAAGGGGGTAAAGTGTGTCAACGTTATACGCTGCGAATTGCACAATAACGACCGCATGGCAAACGTCTTCTTAAATGTAACCTTCAACGATAGCACACAAGAGGAGGTGATGCTCCCCTTGGTTCATGATGGAAAGCAATGGAGAATTCAATAAGACTTTTGCATTGCGCCAACTCATAATAAAATAAAGCAGGAAGTAAACAATCTCACAACGCATGGTTTGTGAGAAAGTTTACTTCCTGTTTTTTCTTATATGGATAAGCGGAGTTCTGTATGAACTACAACTTCACCTCTTTAATTAAGCCCATTTTAAACAAAGAAAGGCGAATTTCAGCATACAGAATATCTTCTCCTAATTCGTTACGAACGTCCACAATTCTAACTTCAGAATGGTAAGGATGTTGTTCGAAATATTTTTTAATACGTTCGAAATGAGCTTCTGGCACCACAGCCTCAAACGGCACATCGCCATTCTCTACAAAACGAGATAAATGGCTCATGATGGTTCCTTGGGTAAGGTCGCGCACTTCAGCTATCTCAGCAGGCGTTTTTCCCTCACGAAAAAGCCTCAACGTGGTGTCGTAAGTACTTTCGTTAGGGAGCGAAGCGTTCTGCACATGAGGTTGAGCATCTTCTTCTGCTTGGCTAATTTTACCTGTTTCCTTATCCTCTTTATATTGAGCGATGAGTTGCAATATCTCTAAGCCATATTTTTCGAAACTTTTCTGACCAAAATGAGGAATGCGCTTAAGGTCGGCTTCAGTCATGGGCATGTAGTTGGCAATAGCCATTAGAGATTTTGTGCTTAACACGGTGTAAGCAGGCTTAGCTATAGCCGAAGCTTTTTCGCGACGCCAGCTTTGCAAGCGATAATAGAGCATAGCATTCTTTACCTCGCTTGGGATTGTGTACTTTCCTTCATCAGCTGCCGTATGCTGCTTGACTTTAGCGTTAGACTTAGCCTCGGCAGCCTTTGACTTCTTGTCTCCAGCCTTTGACTTCTGCTTGTCCTCTGCCTCCAAAAGTATGCGAGCACGTTTGCGCAAATACGCCTTGGTGTCAAAACCTTCTTCGGCAGCATTTTCAAGGAGTTGCGAATGCACACGGAGTTGTTTTATCAAGTCCTTCTGAGTAGTGTCCAACTGAATAGCAATACTCGCATTGTCTATGTCTAAATGCAGTGCCTGAACAAGGTTACGCAAGTCATACAATTTGTCGGCAAAATAAGCTGCGCCCTTACGAATGCGCTCTTGCAGTTGTGCATCATTGATATTGCCATTTGTCAAAGCCAATAACTGTTGGTATTGCGCATGGAAAACAATCGACACATTAAAAACTTGAGCATTAAACTGCTTAAGATGTTGCTCATAGCTTTGTGCCGTTTCACCATATATCTTATAGAGGTATTCTTGCAAAATGCGTGTAAGGGCAGCCAATAAAATGCGCTCTTTCTCAAAATTAAACAAGTCTGAAATTAAGCTGAGCGAATAAGCATTGCGCATGGCTGAGAGCTTTTCTTCGTCCACATGTTGCGCACGCATGTGTGCATTAAACTGGTCGATATACTTGTCAGCAATAATTGCTGATGAGGGGATAGTGGATGTGAGCACTATACCCTCAAGTGTTTTGCATCGGCTCAATGCCACATAGGTCTGACCATGAGCAAACGAGGCATGGGCATCAATCATCACGCGCTCAAAGGTTAACCCCTGACTTTTGTGAATGGTAATAGCCCAAGCAAGTTTTACAGGATATTGTGAAAAAGTACCTTCAACTACTTCTTTTATCTCTTTGGTTTCCTCGTCTATGGCGTATCTTGTGTTTTCCCACGCCTCAGGCTGCACCTTAACAAGTTTATCAGGATCGTTATTGGGACGCACTGTAAAACTTTGGTCCGAAATATCAACAATCTCCCCAATCATACCATTGTAGTAGTGTTTGTTGCTATCGTTCTTCACAAACATCACCTGCGCACCAAGTTTAAGCGACAAAACCTCATCAGTAGGGTATGACATTTCTGAGAATTTACCCTTTATTACAGCCTTATATGTATAGGTCTGCCCAGGCAACTTATCCATCTCGTGCGAATTAACCCGTTGGGCTTGCCAGTTGTGTGTAACCAACTGAATGTATCCATCAGATTTCTGTGGAACAAAATTAGGCAAATAACGTTGGTTGAGTGCATCGAGCGTTTGTTGCGACACATTGCCTTCGCGCACCTCATTGAGTAACGCAAGAAAATGTCCGTCACTTTGTCTGTAAACCTTTTCGAGCTCTACCGTCACATAATTCGTATTGCACAATGCGATGCTACTAAAGAAATAAGGTGTTGGGTAATGCTGCTTAAGCATCGACCATTCTTCATCCTTAACCACAGGAGCTAACTGTTGTAAATCGCCTATCAACAATAGTTGCACACCGCCAAAGGGCTTGCTATTGCGACGATATTTACGCAAGGCATAATCTACGGCATCCAACAAGTCGGCACGCACCATACTAATTTCGTCAATCACAAGCAAATCAATACTCTTAATCAATGCAATCTTTTGCTTTGTCATGGCATAGGAGGTGGGAACCTTAGTGCCTGGAATATAAGGAGCAAATGACAATTGAAAGAAGGAGTGTATGGTTACACCACCTGCATTGATAGCTGCTATGCCCGTTGGTGCTAACACAACCATACGCTTGGGCGACTCTGTACGGAGTCTGCGCAAAAAGGTGGTTTTACCAGTTCCTGCTCGTCCTGTAAGAAACAAATGCGTATCTGTTGTTTCAATTATTTGACGAGCCAATTCTATCTGTGGATTATCCATAAGATTAAATGAGGTATACAAAGAAAAGATACTAAAAGAGGCCACTCTATGTAAAGTGGCCTCCGTATTGAAAAAAGGATGTTAATTATTTTTTTTAGCCTTTGTCAACTGTTTGAACATACGGCGACCAAAACGGCGGTCTGCATCAATGGCTTTTAAAAGTTTACGAGCACCAACCATTTTTTGTAAACGTGCCATGTATTGTGCTTCTATACGAGAACTTTTTTTGTCAAGTTCTTGCCACTCATTGAGCACACGCTGGCAATCTCTCTCAGCCATATCGTTTTTAGCTGCCGTACGCAATGCACGTTCTTTTTGTCGTTCAATATTGCGCATACTCTCTCGCATCTCAAAAAATATAGGAAGGAATTCGCGAGCCTCAGCCTTTTTCATTCCAGCTTCTTTAGCAATGAAATTAGACAATTCACGTACAAATTTTTCCTTATTAAAGCCACATCCTCCCTTACCTTTATGTGGTGGTGGTAGTTGAGGGGCATGCGGACATTGCGCACCGGGTGCATCGTCAATTTGCTGAATAGTAGTAGAAAGCGATTTATTCGTGCTCACCACCATCAACAGCATAAGGGTAAAAACTATTTTAGTTATCCGTTTCATAAGCATCCATTTCGGTTATATTGTTCATCATCAAGTAATCGTAGACATCATCCACACTGTTGTTGGTTGAAGCAATAGTAGCCGTTTCCGTTGTTTTTTGTTGCAACTCAGCATCTAATGTATGTTGTCCATGAGCAAAGAGCAGCGTAAGTATTGCCACACATGCCACACCGAGCCAAGGAATCCAATGCACAATGCGCATTTGTTTCTCCTCTGCCTCTTGTGTTACAGCAATGCGTTGCATCATTCGGTCAGCAAAATCCGCCAAATACCCCTCGGGCATTACAAACGGATTGTGTTGCTTCTTTATGTCATTCACACTAAATGTTGTCATACGTCTATCTTTTCTTTTTATACAATTATATGACCACTAAAAAGGATAAAGGTTTAAAATGAAAGATTATTTTTTTTGAGGAGAATAGAACATTTGATTAAGTATATTAGTCCTCCCCTACTTCAATCCGCCATATGCATCTCACGATCATTAAAGAACTGTTCAATTTTCTTTGCAGCCAAATGGTAAGAAGCCTTCAATGCACCCACACTGGTTTGCAAAAGTTCGCTTATTTCTTCGTACTTACGTTCTTCAAAATAGCGCATATTGAACACCACACGTTGTTTGTCTGGCAAAGTTGCAATAGCTTGTTGCAATAACAACTCTGTTTCATCGCCATCAAAGAACGGGTCACTTTCTAACGAGCGAGTAGCCTCTAACGCATCGTCAAGACTTTCTGTCTCGCGTCGTTTTTGCAGCAAGCTCAAACACTCGTTCACTGCGATACGATACATCCAAGTAGACAATTGGCAGTCACCCCTAAAATTATCGAGTGCCTGCCAAGCCTTCATAAACGTATTTTGCATAACGTCATCCGCATCGTCATGATATTGCACCATACGTCGTATTGTTGCATATAACTGTGGCGACAAATCTTTTACCATTTCAGCAAAAGCCTTTGTACGCGTGGCTGGATTATGTAACAATGCTATGCTATACATCTGACGCTAAAAACGTATGTTTTCTTATATATATAATGTGTGTGTATGTTGTAAACAGAGATACTTATCCTGCCACCATGATACGACGAGTTACACCACCCACGTTCACAAGATAAACACCCTTACCCAAATTCAAACGGATGGTTTTATCATTTGAGTCGATGTGAACCTCATGCTTCAATTTGCCCACAAGGTCGTACACCTTTAAGGTCTGTCCCTGACAATTCACAGCATGCACTTGCACACTTGCACCATGCACAGTCACTTCAAAACTATTAACTTGCTCGCTATACAACTCAGCCAATAAAGGTTCTGACTGAATAGGGTCACATTCCTCAGTTGCCCACGCCATAGCAGGAGCTGCAACCGACATGACACATATAATAGTACGTAGTAAATATTTCTTCATAGACTTTTTATCTTTAAAATTGTTTCAAGTAGATATTCAAATAAGTTTATATTGAATTTACACACTACTTCCAATGCAAAGGTATGGGTTCTCCACCAAAAGTACAAATAAATTGGTCGTTTTTTTCGACAAAACCGTTTAATTTGTAATTTTGCACTACAATAACAACAAAAAGTATTCAACTAAGCAAATGATTCCAATACAATTTATAACTTACACAACGCCCACACTCAGCCACGAGGAGTCAGCCATGCGTGCGTTAGCTAGCGGTTGTCAGTGGATTGAACTACACATCGAAGAAACCGACAACGAGTTTCAAGACATTGAAAACATTGCTAAAAGACTGCTTAAAGTTTGCCACGATAAAGGAGCCACCTTGGTGCTCTACAACCTGGTAGACCTGTGCAAAAAAATTCAAGCAGATGGCGTGCGTATGCCTGCCAACTTTACAGACATGATTGAAGTGCGCGAGGCTTTGGGACATGAGTTTATCATAGGAGGAACAGCTCACACTTTCGACAGTATCAAAAAGCTCAAGCGCACAGGTACAGACTACATTTGCTCAGGTACATTTGTTGCCGAAGCACCAACACAAGAAGACTTTGACATTGCACAATGCAAACACTTAATGCGCCAACTCTACCAAGAAGAGGTGCGCATCCCCGTATGTGTGTATGGAAATATTGCCTACAACAACATCATGCCCATTATCGAAAATGGCGCACAGGGCGTTTGCATCAGTCAAACCTCTTTACCCATTGAGGCTAACTTGGAACAAGACATCCAGAAAATGCTTCACGCCGACCAATAAGTAGGTATTCAGAATTCATACGACAAATCAGTATAGCACTTACTTCATCCCTTGTTCTTACAGATGGTTTACCCTAAAGAAAAAATCATTTTTTCTTTGCCGTGCGTTACGATTAAAGTAACTTTGAAATCAAAATGCGCACAAAATAGGAAACGCATCCCAACATACAAATAACAAATAATTGAAAATCAACGTATGTACGATAATTATACTGAATTAAAGGTTGAAAGTTTAACGCAAGGCACCAGTTTGCGGAATTCATACATTTTATTGCTTCGCGAGATGAATGGAAAGCGCTTATTACCCATTCTTCTCGACAAAAAAGGCTGTGACATGATTGCCGCCACTTTAACAAACAAAGACTATACTTGTTCACATCTCATGAATCGCTTGGCAAGTCGTGTAGGGATGACCTTACTTGGTGCACGACTCATGCAGCCTGCTAATGGAGAAACACGTGCACTAATAGACTTTGAATTGGTAAACGAAACAGTTTCTATACAAACTTCCGTAGCCGAAGCTACCGTAGCAACATTAGAAATGCGTTCATCACTATGGATGCAAAAAGACCTTTTTGAAAAACAAGCAAATTGTCAACCTTCAGGCGAAAGAGTATCACTGCCCATCTCAGCTTTAAACAAAGAACTCATTGAAACAGCTATAAAAGATGCCGTAGCAGAAGATAACTTTGAACTAGCAAGTATACTACGCGATGAGCTTAACAGAAGAAAAGGACCAGGCACAAACGAACAAGCCTAAACGCACCATAGTAACACTTCAACATAAAACAATAAAGCGTTCATTAACAACGCATTACAAAATACGCATTCAATGAAAGAAACTCGCATATTCTACGTTCCCGAAATGGTTAATGGCTGTACAGAAATGCCTGCAGAAGAAGCAGCCCATGCCGTACGTGTGTTACGCATGAAAGAAGGCGATGCACTAACACTTACCGATGGTGTTGGACGTTTCTATGATGCGCACATCACCTTGGCGTCGAACAAGCACTGTCAGTTTGCTATTGACAATGAATGGAATGACCATAAGCTATGGCGCGGAAACATCCACTTAGCTGTGGCTCCTACCAAAAACATGGATCGCATGGAGTGGTTTGCTGAAAAAGCTACTGAAATTGGCGTAGACAATATCAGTCTGCTTAATTGCGCTAACTCCGAGCGTCGCGTAGTAAAAACGGAACGCCTTGAAAAGATTGTAGTTTCTGCAATGAAACAAAGCCACAAGGCTTTTAAACCAGTTGTTTCCCCCCTTACAGACTTTAAAAAGTTTATAGCTCAACCTTTTGAGGGACAAAAGTTTATTGCACACTGCTACGCACCCGAGGAAACAGAAGGAACAGACGAAAGCATTCACCTTTCAGGACGCAACTTCTTAGGCGATTTATTACAGCCCGAAGGCAATGCCTTAGTTTTGATTGGTCCAGAAGGAGATTTCAGCATTGCTGAAGTAAACGAAGCTATACAGGCTGGTTTCCAACCAATTAGCTTAGGCGAAAGCAGACTACGAACAGAAACTGCCGCATTAGTAGCCGTACACTTAATGTATTTAGCTAAACGCAATAAGCAATGAAAAAAAATATCAGCAAAAAGAGCATAATCTTTACACTCACAATGGCTGCAACACTCGTAGTTGCAGCCTTGTTAGCATGGTGGTTATGGCCCAAGAATTACGAAGAAATGATTCCAGCACAAGCTAAAGCTGTGGTCAGAATTCAACCCGCTAAATTGCAAAAGGAAGTAGGCAACATCCCCAATCCCCTTAAAAGTGTCTTAGGCATTGAAGCCAATGGCATCGACTTTAGCCAACCGCTTTATGCCTTTGTTACTCCCAACGAATACATTGGTTTTGTGGCAAAGGTTGAAAACGAAGAGGCTATTGAAACACAAATCAACAAATTGGTTGCACAAAAGCAATGTCAACCAACCGAAGAATACGATAATCTGCATTGGACATGGCTTAGCAGTGGTTGGCTTATGGCATGGAACAGTCGCATGGCAATGGCATTGGGTCCTGGCGTAGCACAAGAAAAGGATATGCTGCGACAAACCATTACAAGCATGGTAAATTCAAGTGACTGCTTTACGAAAACAGCTGCTTATAACCAACTGAAGAAACAAGAAGGTAGCATCCAACTTTTTGCACAACTTGATGCCATGCCTACACCTTATAATATGCTATTCCGTTTGAGCGTACCTGCCGACTGCGACCCAGCAACCATACAAGTTTTTGCTTCAGCTCAAATAAATAAAGATTCAACCATCATAAATAGCCAAATCACTAGCGAGAACGAGGATATTGTAAACGCCATCAATGCCTTTGAAAAAGAAAAGGGCTGCATTCGCATTGCCAACCCTGCACTTTGCGACAGCACACTCTTTGTTATGGCTACAAGCACACAAGGCAAACAATTACTGCAGTTGCTCAAAACCGATGCAACCTTGCGCGGACTATTGATGGGATTAAACCAAACCATTGATGCCGACCGTATGTTGGGTAGCACGCAAGGGGTATTCACTATGGAAATAAGCACTTTTGCTAAAGATTGGACGCCAACATTCTGTCTTAAAGCTGAAACCTCGGCTAACAATCTTTTTGCCGATGCCAACTATTGGATGGAAAGCGCAAAGAAACAAAAGAATGTGGTGTTGAAACGTACCAGTGCCGAAGCTTTCTTCTTGAGCAACGACAAACAACAACTCAATTTTGGCAAAAACGCCACAAACAATGCTTTGTATTTTACCTCTCCTTCATTAGTAAACCGCGCAGCCCAACCCTTCATTGCCCAAAAAAGCAACGAACCACAAGGCACATTGGTTTACTTCCACGTAAACTTAAACAAGCTCTTTGCACAACCTTGTATGAACGATGGTGCAATGAAGAATATCCTCAAAACGATCCTGCCAGGCTCGCACGCCATTACTTATAAAGCTGAAACTGGGAGAAAGGCAAGTATAAGTATTAAGTAATAAGTAAGAAGTAATAAGTATTACATTCTTGCAAAGTACTAATAAGAAGTA
>UQPD01000066.1 GCA_900542795.1 uncultured Prevotella sp.
GCTGATACGTTATGCATATAATAGTTACAGAATATCAATGAGTTATGACGTTTATCGAGTAAAAAACGTGCAGAAAAAAATTGCGGATTTTGAACACCCTACGCAAAAGGGCTTCCTGGTAATTGATTCTTTTTTCAGAAACAATCCCATCTTTGTTTTTTTAGCCCCCCTCCCTCTAATTTTCAAAAAACTCCCTTTCCTTCAAAACTCCTACAACCTAAGTAAACTCTCTACAAGTTATGAACTACAATAATAAATCGAACGGACAAAATCGTTGGCGCACCTTCTCCTTAGTGCTCCTTTGTTTGCTCGTAGTCATAAGTATCATTTACATGAAGCGTTCCTCGGGCGAGCAAAAACAACTCATCCCTATAGGTGCAACAGACTCTTCGCACATGCAAGTGGCAGTACCCGACACCACCATCGACCCTGGTACACTGCCCCAAGTGTCTGACACCGTGCAACCCTCACAACTCCCCGACACAATTCTTGGCAAGGACAAGCGCGACCCTTATGAGGCAGGCTATGACGATGGCTATGCAGCTGGTTGCGACGATGGTGCAGCACATACCGAAAAAGCCAATTATGATGAAACCAACAACTTTGCCACCGCTACCGAAAAACAAAACTATGTTCGTGGCTATCGTGAGGGCTATTCACAGGGCTACGAAGACGGACGAAATGGCAAACAATTCAATATTTAAATAGGCATTCTCAATTATTCGTTTAGTATTGAGTAACTACTTATAAGCAATATATATATGAGAAGCCTCCTACTCCTCCTGAGCCTCTGCTTGGTTGTTAGTTGTCAGAGAAGCACAAAGACTGCCGACCAAGCCATGGCTCATGCTGATAGTGTGATTGGTAATCACACCGACTTGCTGTTCTCTAATCCACAGCAAGCCATTCGTGTGTTCGATACCCTACAAAGCCAACTCACTGACAGTGCCGCATGGTATAAAGCAGAAGTGTTCAAAGCCACCGCACACAATTTGATGGGAGACACCTGTTTGGCAAACCGTCTTTATGTAAAAGTGGAACGTTGGAGTCAGAGCATGCAACCTCGTCAGCTGCATCTCGAGGGATTGGTGTGGAACCATCGGGGTGTAAATGCCATGATGGTGGGCAACACCCCTCTGGCACAATCGTGCTACCAACAAGCCTATAAATTTTTAGATACGCCTCCCAAACCCAAAGAATTGATTTCAACTGCCATAAATTTGGCAGACATTTGTTTGCAAACTGGGCAAATACCACTTGCTGCCAAGCATTATCGCGAAGCACTCTTTCTTTGCGACTCAATGGGCGACACCCGTAATCGTTCAAGTGTGTGTTGTGGTTTAGCACAAGTTTACACAGAACTGCAAAGATTTGCCACAGCCCACGCATTCTTTAACGAAGCAGCTCGCAACATTACACACGAAAGTCAACAAACGCAGTTTTTTTATCATTTTTCGTTAGGCAACTGCTATTATTACGAAAAACGTTACAATGAGGCACTCGCCAGTTTTAAGCAAGCCCGCGTCTTTGCCGAGTTGTTTGCCAACCCCTTGTTGATGTGTAACTGCGATGCAAACATGGCAGAGATTTATCTGATGCAAGACCATCTCGACCTTGCAGAGCAGCACTTGTCGCGTTGCCGTGAAATGCTCACCCAGCACCCCGAACAGTTGCCCCAACAAAACACCTTCTACATACGCAGCCTTTTGGCAGACCTTGCCATAGCGCGTGGGCATCGTGCGCAGGCAGCAGCCATTATGCCACAAAACAGCGACTCTTTTTTTGTTACATCCCCCCGTTACCTCATGTTGCACTATCGCCGTTTGCAACATTATGCAGAGCGCGATGGCTTATGGCACGAAGCTTACACCTATCAGTCACTCTCCAACCGTTATGCCGACTCCATAAACAGCCGACAATCGCGCAACGCAGTAGTCGAAATCACAGGGCGTTATCAGCGTGACACCACACTCTTGCGTCAGCAATTAGACCTGGCTGCTTATGCAACCAAAAACGTGCGTCAGCAAAACACCATACTCATAACAGTGAGTGCGCTTGTAGCCATAGCCCTACTCGCATTGCTCATCATCATCTACTATCGTCGTTACACCAATGCACGCATTAAACGTCAAGTAGAGCGCATCACAGCATTGCGAATGGACGTGGTGCGCAATCGTGTTTCTCCTCACTACATCTTTAATGTGTTAGGAACGGTTTTGCCCAAACTGCAGCGTTACCCCGAGATGGTGCAACCCGTTGAAATGCTCATCGATGTGCTTCGTGGCAATTTGTTAACTTCAGGAAAAGTTTCTGTGCCATTGTGCGATGAACTGCAACTTGTTCGTCGTTACGTTGAACTTTACCATTACAGTCATGGCGATTATCCACAGGTAACATGGGAAGTCCTCCCCGAACTCGAGCAAAGCTCCATGCATATACCTTCCATGTCGTTACAAATTCCTGTAGAAAATGCCCTAAAGCATGCCTTCCCAGTGCTCACTCCCGAGTGTGCCATTCACATCTTAGTCACCATCGATGCCGATGACATGCTTGTGTTGCAAATCACCGATAACGGACAAGGTTATAATCCTGGGCGAGTTAAACGTACGGGGCGAGATACAGGCACAGGTTTGCGCTTGCTAACCCGTACGCTCGAAATTCTCAACCAATACAATCATCGGTCGGCTTCGCTCACCATTGTCAATGTTGACCCACCCCATCATGGAACCCGCACCGAACTGCGCCTTCCTGTGGGCTATACATACGAAACGCAGAAGCAGAAGAATTACCCCCCCCCGTTAGTTTTTAGAAAAATATCTCGCATTCGCTCACGCCGTTAGAGTGGGCAATGCGAGATTTTTTTAGCTTGTAAAGTAATGTTTGAGTCTCGTGTCAGATTCTCAAAAATGCAGTTTTACCTAAGTTCTTTTTTGTTTATTGCTTTAATTGTGCGTAATTTTGCCGAAAAAAGTAGAAAAGCGTATGTTACATAGAATATTATATGTGTTTGTAGCCCTATGTTGTGCGTTACAGGGTAGTGCACACGAGCGTACAGCGAATGAGGCATTACACATAGCTCAACAATGGTTTGCCCAACAACATGGGCAAACGTTGAAACAAAAAAGTGTAGCACAAAAGTCTTTGGTTCTGACACAATACCAACAAGCATGGTGTGTGCAACAAAATGAACAGTTTTTGCTGGTGAGCAAAAACAAAAGTTTGCCACAGGTGTTGGGCTATGGTACGAAAAAGGCGGATGAATTGCCACCTACACTCGAACGTATGTTGCAACGCCCCTTGGCAGCTCAAAAATATCCGCTTGATGGCGTAAAATGGACAGCCGTAAAACCTTTGCTCGAGATGCAACATGGATTTGTGAGTCCGTATAACGACCTATGCCCTTTTTATACCGATGATGAAGGCCGTGTGTCAGACGCAAGGTGTGTGCCTGGCTGTGTTGCCATTGCTATGGAGCAAATTCTCACCTACTACCGACGCACTTATACGTTGCAAGACACTTTGAAGGGATGGAGCACGCCCCATTATGAAATAGATGACTTATTGCCAGGCGAGGTGTATGAAACGCAAAACATTTGCAACCTCTATAATGTGAAGGACGAAAGTGCCGAAGAACGCCAAGCAGTGGCTCGACTGATGTATGCCTTGGGGGTGGCATCGCACATGAATTGGGGGTTGAATGAAAGTGGCACCTCAACACGGCGTTTGGTAGAACCTTTGCAACGAGCTTTCGGATTGAAGTATGTGCACTACATGGACAGTTATCAGTATGACCCTGTGGCATATTGGAATTTTATAGCCCATGAGTTGCAATGTAAGCGTCCTGTGTATTATGCAGCAGGTGCCATGACAACCGAGGGACATGCCTTTGTGCTTGATGGCTTGGATGAGCAAGGATTGTTCCATGTTAACTGGGGCTTTGCTGGGATGTGGGATGGCTACTTCCGACTGGATGTTTTGGCTATTCGCGAACCAGCTTCCGACCGTTGGGATAAGGTGGATAATGGCTATTTTTGTAATCAAGAGGCATTGGTGGTGTGTCCAGACTCGGTAGACTGCTTGCCTCCTGACACCTTACATCGCACAGGACGTGAGGTGGTTGTTGAACGGGTGGAGGTTTTAGACGAACCAACCACACAATGCCCTACGCGTGTGCGCTTGATGGTGCGCAATGTATCAAGCCAAACGCTCACAACGCCTTTGGCTTTTATACAGAACACTGCAACCGACACCGCACGTTGGGAACAAGCAGACTGGTTGGCTTTTACGGGATGTACGTTACAACCTGGTGAACGAGACACATTGTTAGTTCATTTGCAGTTTGCCCGTAGGGGTGAGAGTCTTTTGGGCATTACGCCCGATGGTTTGCTGTTGGCAGACAGTTTGCGTGTGAATGTGACAGAAAAAGGAACGGACTTGTTGGTAAGCGATGCACCCAAACTGAATTTTGTGAACAAGTATACCGTGGAAATTTCGCAACGTCTGTGCAATTCAAATCAAGAACAAAGGGCTGCACAACAAGTGTATACCGACTTGGATGATGGTGCCTATAAACTGCAGTGGCGTAAGTCGCACCGCGTGTATTTGGCTCCGCAAGCCGACACCGTGATAACGCAACGCTTTACAGACCTTGTTCCAGGCAAAAGCTATGTATATAAGTTGCGTTGCAAGGATGCTGCACAACGATTGGCTTTCGAGATGCCCCTATCGCCCGAGGGGATTTCGCAACTTACATTTTCCGACGAAAATTCCCCATTCTATTCAATAGATGGTAGAAAGTTAGGTGCCACTTTACCCTCTAATTGGCAAGGAGTGGTGATTGACCGAAATGGAAAGAAAAGGGTGAAGTAGAATGCCTTAGAAAAAAAGTCTTGGGGCTCAAATTGATTTGATAATATCAAAGGTAAAAAAAGACGATGTTAAAAAAATGCGCTATACAGACGCTTCTCGTTTCGCACACGGAAAACGGAGAAGACATAATCCGCACCGAAGCAAAGGGCGGATGTTTGATTGAAGAAACAGGATTGATGTTGCGTTATGCTGAGGCAGCGAATCAGGGAACAGCAAGTTTGTTGTTAACAGATGGCTTGGCAGACTTGAAACGTAATGGTGACACTCGCTCGCGTATGACCTTTGTGGATGGCAAACTCTTGCCTTGCACTTATGTGACCCCCAAGGGAAACTTGGACTTTAGCATTTACACACACGAACAAAGCTTTGAAGTGAATGCTGAGGGCGGTTGCTTTAAAGCCCGCTACACACTTTTGGCTGCAGGAAAACAAGTGGCAGACAATGTGTTGACAGTAGAGTGGGTGTTTGAATAGGATTAGAGTGGGGATAAGGTTTTGTCTATTGCTAAACCTCTCCATATATTTTCAACTTTTTGAAAAAAGTAAACTAAAACAGAAGTTTTTTGAACTTTTACTTTGCCTTGCGCATAGTTTGCAGTAATTTCGCAGCATAAAAACTATGAAGTCGTCTAAACTTTTATGAAGTTCAAGATTTGCCTTTATTTTTGAAGCAATTTTTGGGTATTTAAATTAAAGAAGGAGTGTAGCGAGCTACACAACCGATGAATAATCCAAAAAGAGCTTTAAAAAGGAAAGGTGATGATAGAAATGAGAAATGATAAAAGTTTAAGTCTAATCCTCGTCATAAAAGTTTAGACGACTTCCTTACTTAAATTTTAGAATGGAATATAATTTCAGAGAAATTGAACAGAAGTGGCAAAAAACTTGGGCCACAGAAAAGACATATCATGTGGAAATGGATGAGACGAAGAAGAAATTCTACGTGCTCAATATGTTTCCCTATCCATCAGGTGCCGGACTCCATGTAGGTCATCCACTCGGTTACATTGCCAGTGATATTTATGCACGTTACAAACGCTCATGTGGTTACAACGTGCTTAACCCCATGGGTTATGATGCCTATGGTTTGCCTGCCGAACAGTATGCCATTCAAACAGGGCAGCACCCTGCTGTAACTACCGAAACAAACATTAAGCGTTATCGTGAGCAGTTAGACAAGATAGGCTTCTCGTTTGACTGGGATCGCGAAGTGCGCACTTGCGACCCTAAATATTATCATTGGACGCAGTGGGCTTTCGAACAAATGTTCAACCACTTCTATTGCAAAAAGTGCGAAAAGGCACAACCCATTAGCAAACTCATTAAGCATTTTGAAGAAAAGGGTGCTGAGGGTACCGAAAACTTTGCGCAGAGCGAAGAACTCCACTTCACGGCTGACGAATGGAAGCAGATGAGTGAGGTTGAAAAACAGCAAGTGTTGATGAACTACCGCATTGCCTACTTGGGCGAGACAATGGTTAACTGGTGTCCTAAATTGGGTACGGTGCTTGCCAATGATGAGGTAGTAGACGGTGTGAGCGAACGTGGTGGCTACCCCGTGGTACAGAAAAAGATGAAGCAGTGGTGCTTGCGCGTGTCTGCTTATGCACAGCGCTTGCTCGATGGTCTTGAAAACATCGACTGGACTGATTCGCTGAAGGAAACACAACGTAACTGGATTGGTCGCAGCGAGGGTACTGAAATGGAGTTCGCTGTGAAGGATAGCGATGTGAAGTTTACCATCTTTACAACCCGTGCCGACACAATCTTTGGCGTTACCTTTATGGTGCTTGCTCCTGAAAGTGAACTTGTGCAGCAACTCACCACTGCCAATCAGAAGGCAGAGGTGGATGCTTATCTTGAGGCTACTAAAAAACGTACCGAACGCGAACGTATTGCCGACCGTCGTGTAACAGGTGTGTTCACAGGTTCGTATGCCGTAAATCCGTTTACGGGTGATGCCATCCCCGTGTGGGTTAGCGACTATGTGCTTGCAGGATATGGCACAGGGGCCATTATGGCTGTGCCTGCTCACGACTCGCGCGACTATGCTTTTGCGCGTCATTTCAATTTGCCCATCATTCCGCTTATTGAAGGAGCTGATGTGAGCGAAGAAAGTTTTGATGCAAAAGAGGGCACAGTGATGAATTCGCCTGTCGAGGGCAAAGAAACACTCCACAACTTCAGTTTGAATGGTTTGAGCGTAAAGGAGGCTATTGCTGCCACTAAGAAATTTGTTACTGAAAATAAGTTAGGTCGTGTAAAGGTAAACTTCCGTTTGCGCGATGCCATCTTCTCACGTCAGCGTTATTGGGGAGAACCCTTCCCTGTATATTATAAGGACGGAATGCCCCAAATGGTGCCTGAAGCTTGCTTGCCACTCGAATTGCCCGAGGTAACCAAATTCCTCCCTACTGAAACGGGTGAACCTCCCTTAGGCAATGCTACACGTTGGGCTTGGGACACTGAGGCAAATTGTGTGACAGAGAATAGCCGCATCGACCATAAGACGGTATTCCCTCTCGAACTTTCAACAATGCCTGGTTTTGCTGGTTCATCTGCCTACTACTTGCGCTATATGGACCCACAAAATGACACCGCATTGGTGGGTGAAACTGCCGATAAGTATTGGCAGAATGTAGACCTTTACATTGGTGGTTCTGAACACGCAACAGGACACTTAATTTATTCACGTTTTTGGAATAAGTTCCTCTTCGACCTTGGTGTGTCGTGCAAGGACGAACCTTATCAGAAATTGGTAAACCAGGGTATGATTCAAGGTCGTTCAAACTTTGTTTATCGCATCAAGGATACCAATACCTTTGTAAGCCTCGGTTTGAAGGATCAATATGAAACTACACCTATCCATGTAGATGTAAACATTGTGCAGAACGATGTGTTGGATGTTGAGGCTTTCAAGCAGTGGCGTCCTGAATATGCTACGGCTGAGTTTGTGTTAGAGGAAGGCAAGTATGTATGTGGCTGGGCTATCGAGAAGATGTCAAAGTCGATGTACAACGTGGTGAACCCCGACATGATTGTTGAGAAATATGGTGCCGACACATTGCGTTTGTACGAAATGTTCTTGGGTCCGATAAATCAGAGCAAGCCTTGGGATTCAAACGGCATTGATGGTTGCTTCCGTTTCTTGCGTAAGGCATGGAACCTCTTCTATCCCCAAAATGGTGATTGGGCGGAAACAGACGTTGAACCTACCAAGGAGAACCTCAAAACATTGCACAAACTCATTAAGAAGGTGAGCGAGGATATTGAGGAATTCTCTTACAACACGTCAGTTCCTGCCTTTATGATTGCCGTGGGTGAGTTGGCACAGCAAAAGTGCGTGAGCCGCAAGGTGCTCGAACAATTTGTGGTGTTGCTTGCTCCGTTCGCTCCGCACATTGCTGAGGAGTTGTGGCATACTTTGGGTAACTCAGGTAGCGTGTGTGATGCTGAATGGCCTAAGTTTGATGAAAACTACTTGAAGGAGGATTCGCAAACTCTCTCCATATCGTTCAACGGTAAAACACGTTTCACCCTCGACTTCCCTGCTGATGCAAGTAAGGAGTGCATTCAAGAAACGGCTTTGGCTTCAGAGCAAGCACAGAAATATCTTGAAGGTAAGCAAGTGGTGAAGGTGATTGTGGTTCCTGGACGTATTGTAAACATTGTAATCAAGTAAAAATAAATAAAACTACGCCCTTTAAAGAGGTGCAGTCGCCAACACCTTGTGCGCGTCTGCATCTCTTTGCGCAAAAAACTCATTTAGCAAAACATGGTTACCAAATTCAGAACTACGGTGGCGCAGGATATCCGCGACTACATCATCATTACCATAGGTTTGTTGATGTATGCCATCGGTTTTACCTGTTTCCAACTTCCCTACGAAATTACCACAGGCGGTTTGGCTGGTGCTGCGGCAGTAATATTTTATGCCACAGGTTTCCCCGTGCAGTACACGTTCTTCTCGGTGAATATCTTGTTGCTCTTTATAGCAGTAAAGGTGTTAGGGTGGCGTTTCTGTATCAAAACCATTTACGCCGTCTTTATGCTCACCTTTATGCTTGGCTTGGTACAAGAGGTGATGATTTATTGGGCACAAGTAAGTCCGCACATGTTTCCCGACATCAATCCACACAGCCATTTGCCCCAAGTAGTGCAGAACAATGCCTTTATGTCGTGCATCTTGGGTGCTGCCATTGAGGGTGTGGGCATTGGGTTCGTATTTTTGCACAATGGTTCTACGGGTGGTACGGATATTATTGCCTCTATCATCAATAAGTATAAGGATGTGACGTTGGGACAAATGATGATGCTTTGCGACATCGTGATTATTACCACCGCATTCTTTTTGCCCGATGGCGATGTTGACAAATTGCTCTATGGTTACTGCACGTTGATTATCGTAAACCTTATGCTCGACTACGTGGTAGACCGCGGTCGTCAGTCTGTGCAGTTCTTTATTTTCTCACGTCAGTATGATGCCATTGCCGCAGCCATTAGTGCCACACATCGTGGTGTAACGGTGCTCGATGGACAAGGTTGGTACACAAAGGAGGAGCGCAAGGTACTTGTGGTGCTTGCCAAGAAACGCGAAAGCACCAATATCTTCCGTATCATTCAGAGCATCGACCCCAATGCGTTTGTTTCGCAGTCTAAGGTAATTGGTGTGTTTGGCGAAGGCTTTGATCGCATCAAGGTAAAGGCTAAGAATAAACAACACGAAGAAAAGGAACTTGCTGAAAAGTAAGAATTTTTTAGAACCACATTGCACATAGCAAAAATCCGTGGAAAGATTGAGTCGGATTCATCTTTTCACGGATTTTTTTCATTTGTGTTCAAAACTGCTTATATGACTGATTTAGGTTCAAAAAACAATGAAGTTTAAAATCAGAAAAGTTTAGACAACTTCAATAAATCAGCATTTTTTTCGTTATATTTGAAGCAGATTTTTTTTAGAACCACCCTAAACAATAAAACTTATGACTTCTACAATAAAAAGAGCAGAGTTAGTGTTTGCCACGAATAATGCTCATAAACTCTCTGAAATTCGCGCCATCTTTGGCGACACGCTCCACATACTTTCACTCGCAGACATTGACTGTCACGATGATATACCCGAAACAGCCAACACGCTTGAGGGAAATGCGTTGATTAAAGCACGGTGGGTGAAGGAACGCTATGGTTACGATTGTTTTGCCGATGACACGGGACTCGAAGTTGAGGCTTTGAATGGTGCTCCTGGTGTACATACAGCACGTTATGCTTATCCCGATCGTCACGACCCCGAAGCCAATACCCAAAAACTTTTAGCTGCGTTGAAGGGAGCTACAAATCGTGCTGCACAATTTCGCACAGTCATTGCGCTTATACTGAATGGAGAGGAGCATGTTTTTGAAGGTGTGGTGCGTGGTGAAATAGCCACCGAAAAGCGCGGAACAGAAGGCTTTGGCTACGACCCCGTGTTTATTCCCGAAGATACAGGTCGCACCTTTGCAGAGTTGGGTACGGACGTAAAAAACAAAATTTCGCATCGTGCACGTGCCGTAGCAAAATTGGTAGAATATTTAAGCAAACAAGCATGAAGCATCCCAAACTTTTAGCCTTAATGGTGTTGTTGGCTGGTTGGTGTGCAGGGGCTGTTCAGAGTGAGGCAGTTAGCAGTTTGTCAGCAAACAACAATGCCACCAGTTACAACCGTTGGACGTATTATCTGTCTTATCACAACGCTACCCAAACAGTGGCAGTTGGCAATGTGGTGTATGCGTTGTTTAATGGTCATCTTTTAATTTACGATGCAGAAACGCAGGCTTCAATCCCTGTCGACCGAATGACAGCACAACTCTCAACCAGTAGTAGCATTAACTACATAGGTTGGAGTGAAACGTGCCACTGTCTCGTAACCATTTATAGCGATAACAACATCGACCTTATTTATCCTAAAAATGGAGATGGTACTACGGCCGATTTTGAAGTGGTGAATTTACCGCAACTCAAAAACTACTCAGAGGACAACATTGTTATACGCAAGTTGAATGTCTATAAAGATTGGGCAAGCATCGTAACAACCAAAGGTGTGGTCTTGGTGTCTTTGGCAGACGAGAATATTCACGCTTATTATCAAGTGGGCACCGACATAGCCGATGCTTTTGTTGAGGGTAAGTATGTATATTTGGCAAAGCCCAATTGCATTGTGAGCGGACTGCTTACAGATAACCTTTACGACGCACAGCAGTGGCAAACAGCAGTGCCCGATATGGTAGTAGATGCCTTTGTGGGTAGTAAGGTAGGCGTGTATGCTGTGGTTCCTTATAAAAAAGAATTGCCCCCTTCACGTCCCAGTGGTGTGGCGCTTTTAACACTCACTGCTGATGGCACAGGTAGTTATAAACTGGTGTCGCCCGTAATTATGATGGGAGGTAATGCCAATGGCAAGCAAGTGCAGTTTTACACAAATAATTATATAGTTACTGTTAATACGGATAATCCCGATGTTGAGGCACAGCGCATAACCACAACCTTTCAACCTCAAAGCATTACACGTACTGCTAACGGTACCCTCTTCTTAGCACAAGGTTA
This sequence comes from uncultured Prevotella sp., assembly GCA_900542795.1. GTDB lineage: Bacteria > Bacteroidota > Bacteroidia > Bacteroidales > Bacteroidaceae > Alloprevotella. The sequence goes on from UQPD01000066.1 coordinate 11,448, forward strand.
CACGGGCTTGCAAATGTACCAGCCCTCGGCTTCCGACACGGCTTTGCCCGAGTCAGTAGGCAAGGTAGGTGGCTTTGGTCCACGTCACTGCGAGAGTTATGCACTACGCATAAACAATGGCTACCTCTACTTAACAGGTGGCTTGATGGAGGATATTACACCAGGCTTTTTGGGTCGTTACGATGGAAGAGTTTGGAGTGATATGGACGAAGATGCTGCACGCAACATCCCATCACGCGATGGACGTTTGCGCGATTTCTTTAGGTCGATTATGCAGGTTGCCATTGACCCGCGCGACCCGAACCATGTAATGGCAGCAAGTTATGGCGAAGGTGTGTATGAGTATCAAGATGGTAAGTTTAAAAAACTTTACAATATGGATAACTCTGCGCTTGTCTCAGCCAATCCTAAAAATCTTGATCGCAATAGCTATATCAACGTGGGTGGTGTGGCTTATGATGCAGCAGGCAATTTGTGGGCTGCCAATAACCATGCCGATAGCTCTTTAGTAGTGTATAAAACCGATGGCACTTGGCAATATGTTTCATTGGGCGAGGGCGATAAACTAAAGCGTAAAGAACGCGTATTCTTTGACAGCAAGGGACGCGTTTGGGTAAATGCCCGTTTCAGCACAAGCTCTTCAACAAGTGGCGTGGCTGCACTCGATTATAATGGAACACTCAACACAACGAGCGACGACCGCACAGCATTCCGTAACACCTGTTACAACGAAGATGGCACTGAATGTTCCATTACCTCAACGCGTGTTATTACCGAGGATAAAGAAGGACAAATATGGATAGGTTGCGAAACAGGTGTTTATGCCATTACCAATCCAGATGATTGGTTCTCATCGTCTTTCACCATTTATCAGCCTAAAGTGCCGCGCAATGATGGCACAAACTATGCCGACTATTTGCTTACGGGCAACACGGTGAATGCTATAGCGGTGGATGGTGGAAACCGTAAATGGATTGGTACCTTAGGGGCAGGCATCTATTTGGTGAATGCTGATGGTAGCGAAATCCTTGCACACTACACTGCAGCCGACTCACCGTTGCTATCCGACAATATTTATGACATGGCGATTGATGAGCAAACGGGACGTTTGTACATTACTACCGACTGTGGACTTTGTTCGTACGAAACGGGTGTTACCTCAACCGAAGCTTCGCTCAACAAGAGTAATATTAAGGTTTACCCCAATCCAGTTCGTCGTGATTTTTCAGGAAATGTAACTGTAAGTGGCTTAACTGAGGGGGCTGAAGTGAAAGTGCTTAGCAGTGGGTCGCAATTAGTGGCTCGTGGCACAGCAGTTGGTGGTTCTTGGCAATGGGATGTGACACAACAAGGCAGTGGTAGCCGTGTGGCTCCAGGCGTCTATTATATCATGATTAGTACCTCGGATGGCAAAAACAGTGTGGGTACAAAAGTTGTGGTAATTTAGGGTGCAGAATGCTTGTAAATATTAGGCTTTTGCGGCTCGCATAGCGTTAATGAAGAATAGGTATAAAGGCAAAAAAAACGCTTTCTTATTTGTATTTCAACAAATAAACAGCGTAAAATGTATTTTTTTGACCTATTAGTCTAAAAAAAATAAGGATTTATTTGCGCTTTCGCCGTTCATACCCTATATTTGCACATGTTTCAAAGCCACAAAGTCCCATTTCATGGGCATAGTCGCGTTTTTTTGAAGCACAAAGAAACCATCTTCTTGTGGCGGTTTTCCCTCATTATAATCAAAACGAACAAATTAATTTTTTTGACATTATGAATAAGACAGATCTCGTAAATGCCATTGCTGCCGAAGGTTTGAGCAAGGCTGACTCTAAGAAGGCTCTCGATGCCGTTCTCAACGCTATTTCTGGTGCCCTCAAGGAAGGTGACAAGGTTGCTATCCTCGGTTTCGGTACATTCTCTATCAACGAACGTCCTGCTCGCGAGGGTGTTAATCCTTCAACAGGTGCTAAGATTCAGATTGCTGCTAAAAAAGTTATCAAGTTCAAGGCAGGTGCAGAACTCGCAGCTGGCGTAAACTAATAGAAATTTCTATTTTCTTTTTCCTATCAGGAATCAAATTCGTATGGCTTTAAAGCTAAAAACGAGTTTGATTCCTGATTTTTTTAAAAGTAAATAGGATTGTAAAGTCTAAAAGTTTAGTAAGATATATAGGCTGTCTCTTATACACATCTGACGCTGCCGACGATCTTACGCGTGGAGATCTCGG
>UQPD01000067.1 GCA_900542795.1 uncultured Prevotella sp.
ACGAGATTACTACGCGTCTCGTGGGCTCGGAGATGTGTATAAGAGACAGGCAATATGCTGCGCACGTGGATTACACGACACATTTCCTATTAATATATGGTCGTAGCCAGCAACATCAACATTGATTGCCGTAGACTTTCGGTTTACCATATTATAATTATCATGACGATTCATTGCCGAGGTGTTGTACTCCCACTTATTTCCACTAAGATGATGGTTGGAGTAAATGCCATTTGCCTTGTTTTGGTAAGCCAAACAATGATGCACATAGTGCTGCGGACATTTTTCAGGACATCTTGTAACGTGTGGTTTCATTCCCCATCCTCCTGCTTTAAAGCCGTTGCCATCGCCAGCACTAACGAATTCTGTTGTGTTTTTGAAATCGGCTGTTGGACGGAAGCCATTGTACATGGCAATACAATGATCAATCTCTACAGGTGCAAAGCAATGGATTAGGTCGAAGCCATCGTCGGAGTTGCGCCAAGCACGACAATAGCGGAACACATTGCCAATATCTGTTGTCTGTTGCACATGGCAACCAAAACCATCGACATTGCCTCCATAAGCACCCTCAGAAAAGTCATCGTAGTTGTTGTAAGCATCGCAGTTTTGCACCAAGTTGTAGGAGCCCGCAGTTTGATAATAGCCAATAGCCATATTGTCGTGCATAGCTATATTTTCCACTATGCAATAAGAGCCAAGGCGTGCTGAGATGCATTCAGACTGTGTGTGCCCCTTTATGCGGACAGGAACACCAACAACATCAAAGTTGCGCAAATGAAGATAGTCGGCACCCAAATAGAATGCGCCAATGCGATATTTTCCTTCTAACTGCAAAGCTGAAAAGTCAAACACGGGACGCTCGCCAGGATAGCCCATGAAGCAAGTACGCTTAGAAGCTGTTCCTGCCTTTTCCAAGGCAAACACGAATGCGTATTTCTTATGAAACTTCATCACCTGTTCGTCGGTAATATGATAGATTCCGCCTCTGAAATAGACAGTATCTCCCGACTCCACCTTTTGGTATGCTGCAGGAAGAGAAGCCAATGGAGCCTCTATTGTTCCATTAGCAGAATCATTACCATTAGGAGAAACAAATATGGTCTTAGCTTGACTGAGCTGTGGCAGCAGCAAGGCTAATCCTAAGATTAAAATATTCTTTTTCATTCTGTCCTGTTTAAATTCTACGACAATAAATATGATATTATACCAACGAAGCCACTCTCGTATACACTACGAAAGTGGCTTCTTTGTTTATAATCGAAACGTTGGTTTAATTATCCATAGATAACCTTGCCGTTCTCATCCTCATAAGGAGCGAGGTCCTTAGAATACTGGTTCATAGCACGAAGGCTCATACCCATTGATGAGAAACCACCATCGTGGAAGAGGTTCTGCATTGTCACCTTGCGAGTGAGGTCTGAGAACATCACAACACAGTAGTCTGCACAATCCTCAGCGCTGGCATTACCAAGAGGTGACATCTTGTCGGCAAAGTCCATCATGTTGTCAATCTCCTTAATACCCTTACCTGCTGTGGTTGCAGTGGGGCTCTGCGAGATGGTGTTAATGCGTACGTGCTTTTCGCGACCATAGATGTAGCCAAACGAACGGGCAATGCTCTCGAGCATGCTCTTAGCGTCAGCCATATCGCTATAACCATAGAAGGTACGCTGCGAAGCCACGTAAGTCAAAGCTACAACCGAACCATATTCAGCAATAGCGTCGAGCTTCTTGGCACTCTGCAACATCTTGTGGAACGAAATAGCAGAGATATCGAGTGTCTTCTGCAAGTAACCGTAGTCCAAGTCATCGTATGTGCGATGCTTGCGCACGTTGGGGCTCATACCAATTGAGTGGAGCACGAAATCGATTTTGCCTCCCAACACTTCCATGCTCTTTTGAAACACGTTAGTGAGGTCGTCTGTATTAGTAGCATCAGCGGGGATAATAGTTGCACCGATTTTTTCAGCGAGTTTATCGAGTGTACCCATGCGCAATGCCATAGGGGTGTTGCTAAGCGTGATTTGTGCGCCTTCAGCAGCAGCCTTTTCTGCTACCTTCCAAGCGATTGAGTCTTCGTTGAGCGCGCCGAAAATAATGCCGCGCTTGCCTTTCAGTAAGTTGTGAGTCATATTTCTTAGATATAATCTTGTAAAGACGCGCTAAGTTACTCCTTATTATACTCCTTATATATATATAAGGTGTAAAAGTAGCAGATAAGCACTAATCTTTTCAAATTTCGTGCGCAAAATTACGCATTTTGTGCAAACCTTGCAACTTTAAGGGCAATTTTCTATCCTCACTCGCCCAATTATTGCGTTTTATGCTCTATAACATAATCTGCACTTGTCAAGTTATTAGACGAAAGGTATACCTTTGCAATGATAATATAAATGAACATCGTCCACGAATGAAGTCGTCTAAACTTTTATGAAGTTCAAGAAGATAAAAGTTTAATCTTCGTCAGAAAAGTTTAGACGACTTCAACATGTGAACTGTGTACAAACACTAAAATATCCTATGAAACATACGCTTTTTACCTACCTATTGGCAGCAGGGTGCTGCTTGCCCATGCTTCAAGCTAATGCCAAAGTGGGCGATATATTGCCTATTCCGCATGTAGTTAACACCCCTACCCATGCAAAACCCTTTATGCTTAACCGCGAGGTTGCACTCATTAGCGACATTCCCTGTGTTGCACTTCAGCGTTTTCTCACAACCAATGGCTGTACGCTAAACGCAAGTGCTATAGCCCAAATACGTGTGCAAAAGGTAGAAAGCATTGCAGGTGCCTACGACTACTCGCTACCTGCCTTCGACAACGAAGCCTATCAACTCAGCATCTCCGAAAATGAAATTATCATAAAAGCCGTTACTCCCACTGGTGTTATCCGTGCCGCACAAACCCTCACACAAATTGCTGAGGGGTACGATGCTATGGGTGAAACGGCTCAACTCGAAGCGGTAAACATTACAGACTGGCCCGCATTTAAGGTGCGCGGTTGGATGCAGGACGTAGGACGCTCATTTCTTTCTATTGACGAGTTGAAAAAAGAAATTGAACTTTTTTCGCGTTTTAAGGTCAATGTTTTTCATTGGCACCTCACCGAAAAGCTTGCTTGGCGTTTCGAGGTAAAGTCTTATCCCGCCCTCACCCAAGCCGAAAATATGATTCGCTACAAAGGGCAATATTACACCCAAGAGCAATGTCGCGAACTCGAAGCCTATGCTGCACAACAGGGTGTGACTATTATTCCCGAAATCGACATGCCTGGTCATAGCGATGTGTTTACCCACACCATGGGGTTCGACATGCAGAGTCAACAAGGTCGTGCAGCTCTCAAGGTTATTCTGAAGGAAGTAGCTGCAACCTTCCCTAAAGCTCCCTACATTCACATTGGTGGCGATGAGGTTGCCTTGCAAGATGGTTTTCTTGAAGAGATGGCTTCCTTTGTACGCAACGAACTCAGCCGTAAGGTTGTGGTATGGAATCCGTTAATGAATAAGGGCGTAAACAAACAAATGGCTGACATGACACAAATGTGGTCTACCCGAGGTAATAAAATTGCAGGATTGCCCAACATTGACTGTCGCTACAATTACACCAACCACTTTGACGTTTATGCCGACCTCGTGGGCATTTACAAAAGCAGCATCTATTATACCGATAAAGGAAACAGTGAGGTGGCTGGCACCATCTCAGCTGCTTGGAACGATACAAAAACAGCTACTGAGACGGACATCATCCGACAGAATAATCAATACGCCAACATCATAGCTTCTGCCTCGCGTGCTTGGCAAGGAGGTGGCAAACGCTACATTGAAGCAGGTGGTACGACCTTGCCTAACACGGGTGAAGAGTTCGATGACTTTGTGAACTTCGAGCAGCGTTTTCTCTTTCACAAGGCGCATTCGCTCAAAGAGCAACCTATCCCTTATGTCAAACAGAGTAATGTGCATTGGCGCATTACCGATCCCTTCCCCAATAATGGGGATGCCTCTAAAGTATTTCCACCCGAAACAAGCACCGACACGCTCTTAGCCACAACCTTTAACTATCAAGGTATCAACTATCGCACACACTTTGCTACGGGTGCTGGCATCTACTTACGCCACATTTGGCATTCCACAGTGCCTTCATTCTTTAGTAATCCTGCTAATAATCAGACCGCCTATGCTTGGACTTACGTTTACTCGCCTCAAGCACAAGATGTGGGCGCACAAATAGAGTTTTACACCTATAGTCGCTCGGGCAACGAAAAGGGACCAAAGGCTGGACAGTGGGACCGACGTGGTTCTCGCATTTGGCTTAATGACAATGAAATTCCTGCTCCTACATGGCAACAGCCTGATAAAGACATTAAGCAGGACGATGCAGTGATTGGACTTACCAACGAAAACTTCACAGCTCGTGAACCTGTTGCCTTGCATCTTAACCAGGGTTGGAACAAGGTGTTTATCAAACTTCCCCATGCGAACAATGGGGGTACCGCTCGCGACAAATGGCAGTTTACTTTTGTTATCACCGACACTGAGGGCAGAAATGCTGTGGAGGGACTCATTTATTCACCCGATAAGAGTTTGACGGATGATATTCCACAAGACGAAAATCTGCCTAAGCTGAGCAACACCAAGGCAACACATTGGTATCGTTTTAGCAGCAAACGTTCGCCCCAACTTTTTCCAAATGCTTCGGGCGCAGGTCAAGCTATCGTAAGCACTTCATCCCATACTACTGCTACTTCTGAATGGATGTTTGCCGACCGTGGCGATGGTACGTTCAACATTGTTAACCGTGCTAACGGCTTGTTTATATCACCTATCACAACCTACAATGCTCCGCTCATCACCTCTGCTACAGTTCCTGCTACAGGATGGCAATTTAAACCAGCTGCCACCGATGGCTTTTATATTTTGGTAAATGGAAACAACGAGATTAACCAAACCAAGTCTAGCCAAGGTTTCAAACTCTATAATTGGGGCTATGGTTCGCTCACTCCAGGCGAATATCGTTTGGATGATGATGGCTGTCAATTCTCTTTTACGTTGAGCGAGACAACGGTGCCTACTGCCATTGCCTCGCCTACCTCTGACGCTAAGGCTGAGGTTAAGGTGGTGAATGGTCGCATCGTTACCTCTCTCCCCTATCGCCTCTATTCAACAAATGGTCGTAGCCTACCCATTGGTCGCCAACTCACAACTGGAAGTTACATTGTGCGCACAGCACAAGGAAATGTAAAGGTGGTGGTTCGATGATTTTATCACTCCATGAATTGTCCTATATGTTGCAAATCGTAAGGGCAATTCATGGATTCTTTTTTGACTCTGCTTCGCCAAGTTAGGCGGCGGTTCGGAAGTAAAAATAAAAGTCTTACAGCCTTTTATTTTGTATTGTGCTCGGTTTGCACTAACTCTGCTTCGCCAAGTTAGGCGGCACCTCGACAATAAAAATAAAAGACTTACAGCCTTTTATTTTGTATTGTGCTCGGTTTGCACTAACTTTGCTTCGCCAAGTTAGGCAGCGGTTCGGAAGTAAAAATGAAAGTTTTTCAACTTTCATTTTGTACTTCTCTCACCTTGCACTAACTCTGCTTCGCCAAGTTAGGCGGCGGTTCGGAAGTAAAAATGAAAGTTTTTTCAACTTTCATTTTGTACTTCTCTCACCTTGCACTAACTTTGCACCATGCTTGGGCGCGTTATTGTGATAACGTCAGCGCCCCGAGTGCTTGATAAACCTCGTAAAAAACAAGAAAATGAAACAAAACTCTGTTTGCGCCACAGATGGCAAGTCGCGTACTGTGGTGAGCATTCCGTTTATGCTACTTGGAGTGCTCTTTTGTGTCTGTTTGATTGCAGCCAACCTTTTAGAAACAAAACAAGTTTGCCTCGGTCCACTCGAATTGACCGCAGGCCTTATTGTGTTCCCCGTATCTTACATTATCAATGACTGCATGGTCGAGGTATGGGGCTACCAACGCGCACGCCTTATTATATGGTTGGGGTTTGCAATGAATTTTCTTTTTGTACTTTTTGGTCTTGCTGCTGATGCTTTACCAGCTGCCGACTATTGGACGGGCGAAGAAGGTTTTCATGCCATTTTTGGTTTGGCTCCTCGCATCTGTGCTGCCTCGTTCATTGCGTTTCTCGTAGGGTCATTTCTCAATGCCTATGTAATGAGCCGCATGAAGTTGCGCTCTGACAATGGTCGCCACTTCTCTTATCGTGCCATTATGTCAACTCTCGTAGGCGAAAGTGCCGACTCGCTCGTGTTCTTTCCCCTTGCCTTGGGTGGCGTAGTGCCTTGGGATGTCATGCCGTTTCTTATGATAAACCAAGTGGTGCTCAAAACTGCATACGAAATCATCGTCCTCCCCATTACCATCCGCGTGGTACGCGCTCTTAAACGTATTGAAGGGGAAGATGCTTATGACGATGGAATATCCTATAGCATTTGGAAGATTAAAGATTTGTCAAAAAACTAAATTACGCAACATGAAAGAAAAGGCATTAGTAGTCTTTAGTGGTGGACAAGACTCTACCACTTGTCTTTTTTGGGCTAAAAAGCACTTCGATGAAGTGTATGCCCTTAGTTTTACTTATGGTCAGAAACATGTCCATGAGGTGGACATTGCCGAAAGCATCGCTGCCGAAGCTGGTGTACACTTCGACAAGATGGACGTAAGTTTTATCAGTTCATTGGCACACAACTCGCTCACCGACAGCAGCATCCAAATGGACCAAGTAAAGCCAGCCGATGGACCTCCCAACACCTTTGTACCTGGACGCAACCTCTTCTTCTTGAGCATTGCCGCTGTGTATGCACACGAACGAGGTATACGCCACATTGTAACAGGTGTGTCGCAAACAGACTTCTCAGGTTATCCTGACTGTCGCGACAACTTTATCCGTTCGCTCAATGTCACTATCAACTTAGCAATGGAAAGCCAATTTGTTATCCACACCCCCCTTATGTGGATTGATAAATGCCAAACCTGGGCGCTTGCCGATAAACTTGGTGTGCTCGACCTCGTTCGATATCGCACGCTCACTTGCTATAATGGTATCGTAGGCGATGGCTGCGGACACTGCCCCGCTTGTGTGCTTAGACGAAAAGGATTAGAAGAATATTTAAGTACTAAGGGGTAAGTATTCAATGAGTTAAAGGGGAACCACCCTATATTCATTTCTCCTTCATTCATCAACAAGATTAAAAAAAATTATGCGCGAAGATTTAACACTGAATGCTCTTGGTCGCAAAACAGAATACAAGAGCGATTATGCCCCTGAGGTGCTCGAGACCTTTGTCAACAAGCACCCAGGCAACGACTATTGGGTTCGCTTTAACTGCCCTGAATTCACCAGTTTATGTCCCATCACAGGACAACCCGACTTTGCTGAAATACGCATTTCGTATCTCCCCGATGAACTTATGGTGGAGAGCAAGAGCCTCAAACTTTATCTCTTTAGTTTCCGCAACCATGGTGACTTTCACGAAGACTGCGTTAACATCATTATGAAAGACCTCATCAAACTGATGAATCCTAAATACATCGAAGTAACAGGACTCTTCACACCTCGTGGTGGCATTAGCATCTATCCCTATGCTAATTACGGACGCCCTGGAACGAAGTACGAACAATTAGCGGAATACCGATTACAACAACACGATTTGTAATCAGTATATTTGTTAAGCCCCCCACCCTAATGATTACTACGTTCCTAACCTATTTTGTCTATCTACTTGTTATTGTAGGTTTTATCGGCACAATGCTTCTGCCGCTCTACCTCATTATAGCCTTCTGCTACGCCCTCTATCGCGATTATTTCAAAAAGAAATTGCAATAAAAAATCCCTGCCTCACAAACAATTGCTTGTGAGGCAGGTATTTTTTTTAAACTCTCCTAAAAGAGAACGGATTAGAAACTAAACTTGGTACCCGCCGAAAGCGTGAGCTGTCCGTCAAGCGGATGCGACGTACCGCCAGCTATGATCTTTTGCGAGTAGAAATCAGCTTCGGGCTGCAAGTAAAGTTCAAACGAGGGAGAGATGCGCCAACCTGCTTGCAATGCTGCACCAAAACCAGGAACCACCTGTGTTTTGCTGTTATCCTTGCCCGAGTTAATGTTGAGCGAAGCACCCACCAAACCCGTTAATTGGAACAACTTATCGTCTGTACTTTCACCCGTAACAGCCGTACGCAAGTTCATCATGTAGTTTGCACGCAAGGCGGTTACATTGTAGCGACTATCACGTGTACGGTTCACCATCATGTTAGCCAAGTCTACCTCAAAGCCATGTAAGCCTGTCAGCCACTGACCATACCCCATCGAGGCATTGAAGGTGAAACGATAAGCCCCCTTCTGTGCCGACAGGTTCATACTGTTAATGCCCGAACCCATGTTCACTGTTACATAACGACGCTTTTGCGGAGCTTCTACGAATACAGCACCTGTGTTACGACCTAAGCTATAATCTACGCCCAAGAATACCAACGGTTGCAAACGCGACAAGCGATCTTCCTTGAAACGACGCGACATGTGATAACCCAACTGGGGTTCAACAAACACGTGCATGTCTTGAGCTACACGCGCAGCAAGAATGCCACCTACGTGTATGTCTGAAGTAAAGTAACTACGACCCTTATTATAGTCGGCACCTAAATTCAAACCGCCCAATGCCGAAACACTCAGCACACGATCTGCGTCATAACCATAAGCATGTGCTGTAAGGTCCGAAATGAAGTCGGCACCTACCATAGCGTCGGCATACTTTTCTCCCTTGTATTTACCCAAGCGACCTTGGATATTCATGCGGTAAGCTGCTAAAGCGCTCACGGGCAACGTATAACTGATGCGACCCAGTCCGTTGTAAGTTTCCTTATTGCGAACACCTCTCAAAGAACCTACTGCACCGCCAGCCACTGAGATAAAGCCACGTTTCTTAGCCTCGTCGTTCTCTGAAACATCAGCAGCCAAAACACGATTAACACCATAAGCACGCAAGTCAAACTGCACACCTGCCATGCCTGATGCCACCAAGTCGATTTTGGTTGTACTGATACTTGTGGGCAAATAGTTCTTGCCATAGCCTTGCAGTTTGGGTTCTACATAGAGCGCACAGAAAGGACTTACATGCCATGTGCCACGCAAACTTGCATCTAAGCCAAAGAAGAGATTCTTTTTACCCTCACGTGCCGAAAGGTTCATACCCAAACCACCTGTTACCTCAAAGAGACGATCTTCCTGGTAACCTCTAAAGGCATTTGTAAAGTTAAACAAATAGTCGGCACCCACGTCTATGCGGTTCATTGTCTGCGAGGCATCACAACGTGTATTGTCCGCTTGAATCCAAAGACGAGCACCATGGAGCGGTGCAAACCATTTGCCTAAACCCAAATAGCCTTGCGGACGGAGTGAACGGAAGGGACGGCGCAAATTCGAAGTCGTTATATTGATATTAGCACCAGCTGCCATTTCTATAAAAGTGTGGTCGTGCCAATAGTTTGTTACAAACGGATCGGTATCGTTCTTATGCATCTTTGAATCACTCAACGGATTGTGTGTGTACACAAATCCCAAGAGCATTGAAGGTACTACATCGAAACGTCCCGAAGTGCTCATGCCCATGGCATAATCCGTATCGTATACATCGACACGAGGTTCGAGCACAAAGTTAACACCTCCGCCCAAATGTACATTGCCCTGCAAACCAGCTCCAACACCCCAAGTAACATTACGTTGGTCGTTTGACGATGAGCCATTCACACTAAGACCTGCTACACCATTCACCCACCAGCGACGCGTTAAATCTACACCACCAAACACATTGTGCAAGTTAGCCATATAGTCTAATGCCACACCCACAGCCTTCACTTTAGAGCCTTGTGGTTGTTTCAGCACCGTTGCGGGGAGTGTTAAACGCACAGCATTGTAAGCATCAAACCACTTACCCACACTCACCGAAGCACGTCCACCCATTTGGTCTTTCCACGTACTGGGATGCGCATTTACTAACATCGAAGCACCACCAGCAACGCCCACAAACATTCCATCCGTAAAATGTTCATAGCGTGGCGAATGCATTGCACCATACGCATGCGCACGTTCTGCAGGCGAAAGCAAACGATAACCTAAGCCTGCCGACACACTTGCCACGGGGGTCACACAACGCCAATTATTACTAAAGGTAGCATTGTTGTGCAACACACCCACTTGGGGTTCTATATATATATAAGTATAAGGCGAGAAAGCATACTGTCCGCGCAAGCCAATGTGAGCTCCCAAAGCCTTTTTACTCTCGCCTTGGTAACGAGCATACACAGCGTCGATACCTGCTACACCCAACACCTCAAAACGGTGTGCTTGTTCGTAGTTACGGTTTGCCAAAGCCGTGATGTTCATCAAGTAGTCGAGCGATAACTCGCCCATCTTCACATCGTGACTTTTAGTACGGAAGATACCTGCACCTACACCTAAGCGCACACCATGTTCAGGCGTAATGAAATCGCCCACTGCCCACTGGGCTTGTGCACCAGGTTTCATGTCAATTAGGTTCACTGCATTCACACGCAAGCCTAAGTCGGTAAACAAGTGGTCGCCCAAATGTTTGTTTTCATACTGCTTGCTTACGCGAGGACGCTGCAACATATAGTCCAACGCACTTTTAGGTAAATCCGTAGTCAATGTGTCTGTCTGCTGCTGCGCATGGATGGCTCCAGGAACTGACAGCGCCAAGAGGCAACAAACACTAATAGCCTTTCTCACAGACTTGCAACCTTTCGCTCTCTGGGTTCCCCCAGCTACGTAGGTATGTGATGATTTATACTTTTTCATTTTTTGAGTGCCTCTTTTTTATTTTTCATTTCCTTAATACAGTCCAGTTCGTTCAAGTCGGCATCGCCTTCAGCTATCTCAATGAGCTCGGGGTCCAACTCAAGTGCCTTCTTGAGTTCGCGATTAGCCTCAGCTGCAATGTTTGTGTCGTTCGAGCGATGCAAGCAAATTGCCTTTATATAATGCGTAACAGCATCATCATCAGTCAACATTTTCGACTTTTCCAATGCCACATCATTTTTCTTCATTGCCAATAACAACACCACCTCATTGCGCAAACCCGTCGGAGCAATCGCATCGTAGTTCGCTTCATAGTCACCCATAAAGGCACCACTCACTGCCAGCAACAAGCGATTCTCGGCTGTAGCAGGCACATAGGCAGCCAACGAATCGGCAGCTTGATATTCGTGGTTAGCTAACAAGGCTACCATCTGGTTACGATTAACTACCTCAGGTGCCTTTTCACCAGCAAATTTGCGCAACACATCGGCATCGGGCCTATTATGCTTAATAAGCAATGCAGCGAGATCGTTGGCAGCAATCATAAACGAGGGAGACACCTCGAGTGCCTGACGCAAATATTTTTCGCGTTGTGCGTCATTCTCTTCACTGCGATAAAGTTTAAAGAATTCGTAGTCTGAGAGTTTGCGATAATCCTTCTTATACAAATCCTTAATTTCATCCAATGTCAAGTTTCTATAGATAGAGTAGCTCATCGTGTAGCCCACTGAGCGCAACATCGGCAAATACTTGTTGAGCAACAGTTTTGAGTAGAAGGGCAAACGCTTCATTTTTTGGCTCACAGCATCCCCTTTGTAAAGTTTCATCACAGCCTCCACCTTGTCAGCCTCTTCTTCCAAACTGTCGGCACGCAACAATTTTGCCACCTCGCTCCAAGGAGCAACCGATGCGTTTGAGCTAAACTTCATACCACTACGCAATTTCTCGGGCATTTGCGAGCGGAAGTAACTAATGGCATATTCCATACGTCGACGTGCCAATGCCAAGTTGCTGGCATAGCGACCATCGGGCGAAGACGTACCATTGATGCTCAATGCCTGCACTGTAGCGTCGCGTGTGGCAGCAATGTCTTGAATCTGTGCTTTCAACTTGCTAATCTCAGCAGCATTGTGTGCTTCTTCAGGGTCGAAGGCAGCTTTACCAATGGGGAAACGCAAGTCGATGTTACCCCGACTGTCGCGCAACTGCGGAATAGCTTTAGGGTAGAGAGCCTCATCGGTAATCTCGCTGGCACCAAACGAATAATCGAGCCAACGCATCGGATTGATTTTACCCTTTGAGGTTACCAACGTGTCACGGAAGACAATGCGATTATAATCCTCAATAGCCAATAATGTAACGGCCTGGAAGTCGTCGTCAGGGTTCTTCACATAAAGCGAGTCCATATACATAAACGAGTCACGATGGTCTACCTTCTTATCACGCAACGTGTCATTCTTAATCAATACAAACGGAGCTAAAGGATCACCATCCTTACCCTTCATGTCAAAGCTATAAAGGCGGTCTTGTGTCTGGTTATACTCTACTGCGTCATACACCAAGGGGCGCATTATTACAGTTTGCTTACGCGTCTTATTTTTGAATACGCGCTGAGCAACCAAGCGGCGATTGTGTCCAAACATCTTCGAGGGCACACCCACCACATTTTTAAAATATACCGTGTTGCCCACAATTTCCATCGGTGTTGGCTCCACAATCACGCGGTTCACCACGCGCTTTGCCACAGTTTCAACCGTGCCTAATGCCACATCGGTCATTATCATCTGCACCATCAAACTGTCGCGTCCACGCAGTTTCACACTCATCACTTCTGCACCAATCATCGAAAAGCGCAGGGTTGTGTTAGCATGCACATTCACGGAGAAACGTCCGTCCACGTTGGTTTGTGCCACCAATCGCTTCGTCTCCATATCCGTCACATTCACAAAACCCAAAGGTTCACCCTTTTTAGAGTCCACAACTTTACCCGTTACACGGATAATTTCGCTCTGTGCCAAAGCGCCTAAGCTCGTTACAAACAGCAATAACACCGTCAGCAACCGACGGATATTACTTAGGGACATAACAAATGAGATATTCATAAACAAACAGAATACTTACTTAATAATGTAAACAAATGAAACGCCGAGCTTCATCGGCGCAACCTTCCACACCGTCTGTGGTTGTGTGGGTTGTGGAACATTTTTATCATGGTTCATATGGCGAACCCCCATCACTCCAAGTCCTGCAGTAGCCTCCAAGCTCCAACGATTGCTCAACACAAATGAATAGCCATAGGTTAGTCCAGCTCCAGCCGTCTCACCTTTATACACTTTATTCTTCAACGTCACGTCATAATCTGCCGCTTCTGCCATCAGTCCCACAAAGTGTCCTGCTTGCGGACGCAAACTAAACCAATAACGCAACTCAGGCGAAAAAGCCAAAACGCGCGAATCAAACTTTGAGCCTACCTTCAGTCGGTTGCCCAATGCTTCTACATTCAGTGTCATTCGTCTGTTTAGTCTAAATTCCGCTCCAATGTTTGGTGTAGCGGTAGCCCAATACAAGGCATTGGTTTTTACAGATACGCGCTGTGCATAACTGCCTGTTCCCATCAGAGCTAATAAGGCAACAGTACCTGTCTCTTATACACATCTCCGAGCCCACGAGACGCGTAGTAATCTCG
>UQPD01000068.1 GCA_900542795.1 uncultured Prevotella sp.
TATAAGAGACAGACTTATTACCTATTACTTATTACTTGTCCTCACATAGTTTGTATTACTTAATTCCAGCGGATTCTTTAAAATCTTGCCAATAGTAAAACCACATTGTGCAGCAGCGCAGCGCAATTCCTCCTCAAAATAAAAAGCGATGCTCCCAACAAACGACACCTTCAAATCTGGACGATTATAAGCAACCACATTGCGACGGAAAAAGCGCGAAAACTCATCCACCAACAAAGCACGCACCTCAGGCACACCACGGTGTGCATGAATAAAAGGAGCAAACGAAGCCAAGAATCTGTTAGCAAAAGGCTGCTTATAAACACGCTGAATAATATCATCGCCCGAAAGCTGAAAGCGCTCGTGAAAATCCCTACACACAGCTTCGGGCAACTGCTGCTTCAACACATCCCCCACCAAGCGTTTACCCAACACAGCACCACTCCCCTCATCGCCCAAAATGTAACCCAAGGGCGACACATTCTGTGTAATTTCATTGCCGTCAAAAAGTCCACTGTTACTCCCCGTGCCTAAAATGCAAGCAATGCCCTCCTCATTGTGAAACAAAGCACGAGCAGCCCCCACGAGGTCCGATCCCACCACAATTTCGGTAGCATAAGGAATGGCATTGCGCAAAGCCCGCTCCATCACCTCACATTGTTCACCTCGGCAACCAGCCCCATAAAAGTGTATAGCAGCAGGTTGCACATAAAGCGGATTACGCAAAAGTTCCGTGCGCAAAATCTTTTCAATGTCAGCTTGCGAAATCATAAACGGGTTAATGCCCTGCGTAGCCATTTGCGCAATCATTTTCCCCCCACACGTTATTATCCAATCAGTCTTAGTACTACCACTGTCGGCAGTCATCACAATTTTATCCATTACAATGTTGTTTATAACACTGCAAAAGTAATATTTTCGAAAGAAATTGCGTAACTTTGCAAACATGAAAAAGCATAGAGCGCCAAACAAAACCATTCTTTTCGCACTCTTTTGTTCTTCACATTGCTTTTTTTAATAAAAAAAGGAGAAACTACAAATGTCACGATTTATACAAGCATTGGCACTCGCTGCCCTCTGCCTCAGCCCTCAAACCAACGCCCTTAAAGCCTTGGCACAAAACGCCGCCCCCCAACGCACCCTGCGTGTTGACTACGACTTTAGCGGCAACAACAAGCAACAACACATAGCACTCTCGCAACTCTGCTCATTCAGCGGTTGGGCAGGTCGCCGCACCCACACCGACAGTGTGCTGCTTCACGGCAATGGCGACATCACCCTGCGCGATGCAGCCACCCACCGTGTGCTCTACAAGCAATCGTTCTCAACCCTGTTTCAAGAATGGCAATCAACCGAGGAGGCCACACGCCTCACCCGCTCGTTCGAGAACACCTTCCTCTTGCCCATGCCCACCGACTCGGCTGAGGTAACCGTGCAACTCTACAACATGCAGCAACAGCCCACCGTGAGTTTCACCCACAAGGTCGATCCACGCGACATACTCATTCGCAATCTCGACAACACCCCCATTCCGCCCCATCGCTACCTGCACCACAGTGGCAGTGCCGAACAAAAAATCGACGTCGCCATAGTAGCCGAGGGATACACCGCCCAGCAGTCCGACCTTTTTTATGCCGATGCACAAAAAGCCGTCAATGCCATTCTGAGCCACGAGCCCTTCAAGCACTATGCCAACCGCTTCAACTTTGTGGCAGTAGCAGCAGCGTCAACCGACAGCGATGTGAGTGTGCCACTCGAAGGCAAATGGCGCAACACCGCCCTAAGCTCACATTTCTCAACCTTCTATTCCGACCGCTACCTCACCACACTCCACCAGCGCGACCTCCACAACCTGTTGGCACGCATCCCCTACGAGCACATCATCATTTTAGCCAACACCAACACCTATGGTGGAGGCGGCATCTACAACGCCTACACACTCACCACCGCGCACCACAGCAAGTTCGAGCCAGTGGTGGTACACGAGTTTGGCCACAGCTTTGCAGGATTGGCAGACGAGTATTACTACGACGACCAATACGAAAACTACTACAGTCCCGACACCGAGCCATGGGAACAAAACATCACAACGCTGCGTAACTTTTCAGCAAAGTGGCAAGACCTCCTGCCCGCAAAAGTTGCCAAAAACATTCCCACAGCTCCCAACCCCAAACGGATGAACCAAATTGGGGTGTACGAAGGAGGCGGCTACATGTCGAAGGGCGTGTATCGCGCTTTTCAAGACTGCCGCATGAAAACCAACGAGTGCAAAGCATTTTGCCCCGTGTGCCAACGTGCATTGAGCCGTCTCATTGAGTTCTACACCGAATAAGTCAGCCCCCTCAAAAAACATCTATTTTGCAACATGGCAAAAAAACAATCTACCCCCAAAACCAAGGCGCCCAAGCGCAACCCAGGCGCAACCCCAGCCCCACTCAGCCTTTTGCAACGCTATAAAAATGGCGAACTGAAAGCCTACTTCCAGTCGTTTATGAGAGCCGACAATGTGCGTTTCATTGTCGGCGTATGCACCGTAGGCATCAGTTTGTTCCTACTCATTAGTTTCGTGTCGAACATCTTTACCGGACGCATCGACCAAACCAGTGTGCAAAACGGCAGTCTCACCCACGCTGCCAACTATGGAGGCAAGTTAGGCGCAATCGTGTCCAACTACTTTATGGACACCTGTTTCGGTCTCTGCTCCATTTTCATCCCCATTTTCCTGCTCATGGCAGGTGTAAAACTCATGGGCGCCTATCGTGTGCGCCTGTGGAAGTGGTTCCTCAACTTCTCCATCGTCATGATATGGGGCTCCGTGTTCTTGGCACTCGTCACCCACGTACTTCCCGAAAAAGTCATCAACTTTTTCAGTTTCCGTTTAGGCGGCGGACATGGCGACTTCATCCGCGACTACCTCATCACCAACCTTGGCTCCTTAGGCGCATGGATTGTGGTGTTGGCAACCGCCGTGTTCTACATGATGTACCTTACAAGCGAAACCATCAATGTGGTGCGCAAAATCATGAATCCGCAGGACTTCATTAAGGAGAAACTGCCCAAACGCCACCACAACGACGCAGACCCCGATGCAGAAGATGCAGCCGATGCCGACAACGATGCCAACGACGAAGCCGACAACACAGCCGATGCCGACGATGAGAATGCCGACGATGAGAATGCCGAACTCCCCTACCCCGCTGCAGCCGAACCCGAGGCAGAACAGCCCCAAACCCTCTCGCTCGACCTCTCGCCCCAAACCGCTGCAACACCCACCGAAACCACCACAGGCGAAATGGCAGTAACAACAGCACAAGCCCCCGAAGTTGCCCAGCCCCTTGCATCTGCCAACAACACCCAACTCTCCATTGCCGCCCCCATCATCGACGACAAGGCACAGGGCAAAACCGTTGAAGAGGTGCTCGCCATGGAGCCATACGACCCCCGCAAGGATTTAGAGTACTACAAGTTTCCCACCATCAACCTGCTCAAACACTACGAGGACAACGCCCCCTCAGTCGACATGAGCGAGCAAAATGCCAACAAAGACCGCATCATCAACGTGCTGCGCAACTTTGGCGTGGAAATATCAAGCATCAAGGCAACCATTGGTCCCACCATCACGCTCTACGAGTTAACCCCAGCTCCAGGTGTGCGCATCAACAAAATTCGCAATCTCGAAGACGACATTGCACTCTCGTTAGCAGCACTTGGCATTCGCATCATAGCCCCCATCCCCGGCAAGGGAACCATCGGTATTGAGGTGCCCAACAAAAATCCCCACATCGTGTCGATGGAGAGCATCATCAACACCCGCAAGTTCCAAGAGTCTACCTTCGAGTTGCCCGTAGCTTTAGGCAAAACCATCACCAACGAGGTGTTTATGGTAGACCTGGCAAAAATGCCCCACTTGTTAGTAGCAGGTGCCACAGGTCAGGGTAAGTCGGTTGGTTTAAATGCCATCATCACATCGCTGCTCTACAAAAAGCACCCCGCCGAGCTCAAGTTTGTGATGGTCGATCCCAAGAAGGTGGAATTCTCCATCTACTCAACCATCGAGAAACACTTCCTTGCCAAAATCCCCGACGACAGCGAGGATGCCATCATCACCGATGTCACCAAGGTGGTGCAAACCCTCAAGAGCCTTTGCCAACTCATGGATCACCGCTACGATTTGCTAAAAATGGCAGGCGCCCGAAACATCAAGGAGTATAACGCCAAATTCAAGTCGCGCCAACTCCTGCCCAAGTATGGTCATGAGTTTATGCCCTACATTGTAGTGATCATCGACGAGTTTGGCGACCTGATTATGACAGCTGGCAAAGAGGTAGAACTCCCCATTGCCCGCATAGCCCAGTTAGCGCGTGCCGTAGGCATTCACATGGTCATTGCCACCCAGCGCCCCACCACCAACATCATTACGGGAACCATCAAGGCAAACTTCCCTGCCCGCATGGCATTCCGCGTAATGTCGCAAATCGACAGCCGCACCATTCTCGACCAAAGCGGTGCCAACCAGTTGGTAGGTAAGGGCGACATGCTCTTCTTAGCAGGCAACACCCCCGTGCGTGTGCAATGCGCCTTTGTCGATACGCCCGAGGTTGAAAAAATCAACGACTTCATCTCCGAGCAGCAAGGTTACATGGCAGCCTTCGAGTTGCCCGAGCCCGAGATGGACGAAGACGGAGGCAGTGGCAAGGGCGGTGACCTTTCAGGCGAAACGCTCGACCCCATGTTCGAGGAGGCAGCCCGCTTAATTGTGGTACACCAACAAGGTTCCACATCGCTCATTCAGCGCAAGTTCTCCATTGGCTACAACCGTGCAGGTCGTCTCATGGACCAACTCGAGCGTGCTGGCATCGTAGGCCCCACCCGTGGTTCAAAGCCTCGCGAAGTGCTCTGCGCCGACCAAGTGCAGCTCGATGCCCTCATTGCAGCATTACACAAATAAGATTTAAGTATTAAGTATTAAGTATTACATTCTATGTATTTTCAAGTAATAGGTAATAAGTAATAAGTAATACAAACTATGTAAGAACAAGTAATAGGTAATAAGTAATACAAACTATGTAAGAACAAGTAATAGGTAATACATTCTTATTATAGATTATTGAGGTTTTCATGCGCTAGCCCAACCCCCGGAAGGGGGTTATTTATGGAAATTTTTCCCCATCGCGTAGCGCACCCACCAAAAAATTTTTTTTGATAATTTATGGCTCATTGATGGACATTTTTGACCCAAAAAATTCATGGACATTTTTGACCAAAAAAAAATTATGAACATTTTTGGCTCATTGATGGACATTTTTGACCAGAAAAAAAAATCGCATTTTTGACCCCAAACCCAAACGAGCAAGCACACTCCCATGTACTTGCTCGTTTTTTTAAAATAGTTATTTTTCGCGAGAATTCGAAGCCAAATCCTCTAAAATCTGCCAACACTGAAACAAACCGCGTGGAACATGGAAGCAGCCCTTCCATTTACCACCCTTCAGCGAAAGCAACACCTCACCTTGGCGATTCAAATAGCCAAACCACTCAGCATACTCCTTGTCAGTGAAATGCGTCCAAACATAATTGTGTACACGTTCAAACCACTCCAAGCACTGCGCGTTACCCGTGAGTTGGTAACCCTTAAGCATCGTAATGAGCGTTTCGATGTGAACCCACCAAAGCTTCTGGTCCCATTCAAGCTGTTGGCACGGGCGACCCAAGCGGTCCATAAAATAAAAAATGCCGCCGTGCTCCTTGTCCCAACCATATTCAGCCTCGTTAAGCGCAATCGTCACAGCCTTCTCAATCAAGTCCTGACGTCCCAATCGCTTGCCCAAATCCATCACAAACCACATCGCCTCAATGGCATGACCAGGGTTCAGCAAGCGCCCGTCAAAACAGTCAACCAATTTGCCATCCGTGCTCAAATGCTCCACAATCAAGCCCAATTCAGGACGGTAAAACACATCCATCACCTCGTGAATGCAAGTGTCAATCGTCTGCTGCATAAAGTCAGCATCCAGCAAAGGCTCAATTTCGAGAGCCACGTTACACAAAATCATGGGCAGCGCAAAACTCTTAAGCGCACGAGCCCCAGGCGCCGCCTTGTTCCATTTACCCTTAGGGTTGTCAACCTTCGACAGCACAATGTCGAACGTGCGCTTTGCAATGTCAGCATACTCCTTATTGCCCGTAGCAATGCTAAGCTGTCCAAAAGCAATCACCGCAAAGGTGTAAGAAAAAATGTTGTAAGGCTCAACCAAGGGATTTCCCTCGCGGTCGAGTGCAAAATACCAATTCAAGTTGCCATCATGCCCATGCTTCTTTAAGAATTCAGCACCCTGAATGGCACAGTCCAACCACTCTTGGCGTTTCTCCACCTTATTATATAAGGTAGCAAACATCCACACCTCGCGTCCCTGTAGCCACACAAACTTATCCGTGTCATACACCTCGCCATCGCGTTCCAAGCAAGTAAAGTAGCCACCATGTTCCAAGTCCTGCGACTTTTCAAGCCAAAAGGGAACCACCTTATCCAGCAACTCACTCTTATACTGAGCAGCTAATTGTTTAAAGTCCATATATGTATATTTATTTCGTATTAAAAAAATCAATCAATTATTTACGCTGAATCGTTTTCCAGCAAAGTCCCTTCAGGTCCTTCTCCTCCTTCAAGCAGAACGAGCAAACCCAAGCCACTGCCACCGAGCTAAACATGCCAATGAAGCCATAGAGCAAGAAACTCGTGTCAGTAAGGTAGCGCGTAAGGAACACCACACACACGCCACACACAAAACCCACAAGCGCAGCCCGTCCGCCAATGCGCGGAAAGAAAATGCCCATCAAGAACAAACCACCCAAGCCACTCGATAGCAAGCCCAAAATTTCCTGGAAAAAGTCGAGCAGCGAAAGAATCTCCCACGTAGCCATAAGCAGCGCAATGCCCATGCCCAACACACCTGCCACAATGCAAGTGCGACGTGCCACGCGCAACGTCTGCTGGTTCGTAGCTTGCGGACGGAACCGTTTGTAAAAGTCCACACTGAAGGCAGTAGCCACCGAGTTAATGTTCGATGAAATCGTACTCATCGTAGCCGCAAAAATAGCCGCAATGAGCAAGCCCGCCAATCCCTGTGGCAACTGACTCATCATGAAGAAGGGAAAAATTGTGTCGCCCTTCGCCATCGTAAAGTCCAATTCGGCAGGATGCGTCTTGAAGAACGTAAACAGCCCCGCCCCGATGGCAAAAAAGGCAATGCTCACAAACACACTCATCAAGCCATTCAGCAAAATGCTGTGTCGCGCCCCCGCCTCATCCTTCGTGGTGAGATAACGCTGAATCACCGTTTGGTCGCTGGTGTAAGAGATGAGGTTATTGGCAATACCACCCAAAATAATCACCCAGAAGGTAGCCGATCGGTAGTCGAAGCTCCAGTCAAAAAGTCGGAATTTGTTATACTCCGTGCCAATTTGCCAAAAGCCCTGCACGCCCCCTTCGGTACCCCAAATAAGGTAACCCACAGCAAAGAGCGCACCGCCCACCAAAATAAAGCCCTGCACCACATCGCCCCACACCACAGCTTCAACGCCACCCATGGTGCAATACACAATCGTAACCAGCGCCATCAGCACAATGCAAATGTAAAGGTCGATGCCCGTAACCGCAGTCAGTGCCAACGAAGGCAAATAAAGCACCAACGCCATGCGAGCCACCATAAACACAATGAACAGACCCGAAGCCATTAAGCGCGTAGTCGCATTAAAGCGTCGTTCCAAATACTCATAAGCACTCGTCACGTTCAGCCTACGGAAAAACGGCAAGTAATACTTAATAACCGGAAACGACACCAGCAAAATCGTCACCAACATGGGGTAGTAAGTCCAGTCTGTGGCATAAGCCTTAGCTGGATAAGCCATGTAGGTTATGGCACTGAGCATGGTCGCATAAATGCTAATGCCAGCCGCCCACCATGGGATGCGTCCACCCCCTTTAAAAAAGTCGTCCGCATCGCCCTCGCGCCGCATAAAGTAATAGCCCAAAAGCACCATGCCCACAAGGTAGGCAATGAGCACCGTCCAGTTAATCCACCCAAAGGTAGGTCGCATATCCATCTTCACCGCCGTAACCGCAGCCGATCGGATGCCAGGTTTCGTCTCACCATTCACCACAATCCACTCACGTCCGCACCGAATGAACCCAGCCCCAGCACGCGCCATGAGGGGCGACTGGCTCTCCGTCACCCAAGTGTCGGTAATGGTGTGATAAATAACCAGCTCGTTGTTAAATCGATACCACCCCTCAGCGTGGTTAAGGTAAGCCGCCTGCTCCGTCTTCAGGCGTTCCAGCTGCTGTTGCAAGGCAAGCGTAGGTGTGCGCTGCAAGCCCCTTTCGGTCTGCTCAATCAGCAAGGGCCTATTCACCGCCTGCTCAAACACTTGCTTATTCACACCGCCCACAAACACAATGTGAGCACAGCCCGAACTAATGCCTATGGCACCAGCCAGCGTCATCGGCTCCGTTTGTCCGTGCGGCACAATGTCCGCCATTTTGCTCCATTGGCGTGTAGCAGCATTAAAGCACCACCCATCGGTGTGCGCCCATGCCCGCTCCGTTTTTGTGGCAGGAGCAAATCCGCCCACCAAGTAGAAGCACGGAGCCGTAGCATTGTTTTGCACAGCCGATGCCGGTTGCACACGCGCACGCCCAGGAAAATCGGGCAAGCGCTCCCAAGCCTTTCCACCTGGATACTGCAAGCGGAAGGCAGCATTCACCGCCACCCCATTATGCTGTCCGCCAGCCACATAAATGTAGCCACCCCCATAAGCACCCGTCATGTTGTCGAGCGAAAGAGGCAGTGCAGGCAAAGGCGTAATTTGCAACTTATGGTGTGCGTCCGTGTGCAGCAAATAAGTCTCCGCACTACTGTTCACCCCATCAGTCGTACCGCCCACACACACCATGCCATTCGGCACCGTAACACTCACCCCATAAGCCATGGGCTGCGGCAATTCACCAATTTTGCGCCACTGTGCCTGGGGGTCATGGTCGGGGTGAGGCAGTTCGTAAATGTCGGCATAAAAGCGCTTTGCACCCCCTTTTGCAGCAGGCACATCTGGAAAGTTACATCCACCCGCCACAATCAGGTTTTGGTGAATGCTCCCCGCAAACGGAGCCGACACTCCTTGCTCCCCATTCACCTTCAGAGGCGCAAGCGTGCGATAGCTCACCGTGTTAAACGCATTGTCGTTTCCATGTTTCGCAGGCGGTGGAGCCTGCGCACAAAGCATCCAAGCAACACACCACAACAGCAGTGTGCTCAGCATATTTTTAAAGGATATTTTCATGGCAAAATAAGATTTACATTCTATGTATTTTCAAGTAATAAGTAATAGGTAATAAGTAATACAAACTATGTATTTTCAAGTAATAAGTAATAAGTAATACATGCTATTGATAACTGTTATTGTTCTTTAGTAGGTAATATTATAGATACGATACTACAATAGCGACTTATTACTTATTACTTATTACTTGAAAATCTTACTTAAGTATTTATGCACTTTCTCCCTTTTAAACTTAGAATAATTCCGCGCACTTTAAAGTTTAAACAACCTGCGGGCACATCGCGTGGGGTATATTACGACCGTAAGGTATGGTATATTGTTATCAGCTCAACCGATCCACAAATTCGATTTACGGGATTGGGAGAGTGTGCGCCCCTCTACGACTTAAGTTGCGACTACGATGATGGGTATGAACAACGCTTACACGACATTTGTAAGGAAGTGGAGGAAACTCAGAACCTCGATTCTAACAAATGGCGCAACTACCCTTCAATTCTCTTTGGATTGCAGTCGGCATTTAGATCGGCAGCGGGTTCGTTGAGCGGAAATTACTTACGCCTTTTTTCCTCTGACTTTACACAAGGTAAAAAGGGTATACCCATTAACGGATTGGTGTGGATGGGCTCGTTCGACGAGATGTGCCAACGCATGGACGAGAAACTCGAAAAAGGCTTTCGATGTGTAAAGCTAAAAATCGGTGCCATAGACTTTGAAAGCGAGATGGAGCTGATAAGTAGGCTACGTGCTCGCTATAGCAAAGATGTGGTGGAACTGCGTGTGGATGCAAATGGTGCGTTTGCACCTAACGATGCGATGAATAAGTTGAAAGAATTGGCACGCTACGACATTCACAGCATTGAACAACCCATTCGACAAGGGCAATGGCAAGAGATGGCACAACTCTGTGCGAACACGCCACTCCCCATTGCATTGGACGAAGAATTGATTGGGGTGAACGACTTTGCTCGTAAAAACGAATTACTCGATACGATTCGTCCACAATTCATTGTGCTGAAACCTTCTTTGCATGGTGCATTTACGGGTGCTGGCGAATGGATGGCTTTGGCACGCGACCGCAACATTGGATATTGGACAACCTCGGCTCTTGAAAGCAATGTGGGACTTAATGCCATTGCACAATGGTGTGCTGCCATTGACCCTCAGAGTGTTATGCCGCAAGGTTTGGGCACAGGACAGTTGTTTGTGGAGAACTTTAATGAGGCTCCCTTGCACTTGGAGGGCGACATGTTGTGGTATGGTTCAAAAAAACAACGCGACTTTTTGCACGACATTGAGGCGTTTAAAGATGCGTGGCAACAACCCTCACCCACTATGACGGTTCACACCTCGGGCAGTACGGGAAAGCCTAAGGAGATGCAGGTGGAAAAGATTAAAATGTGGGACAGTGCACGCACCACCATTCAAGCTCTTGGCTTGCAAGAGGGTAACACTGCCCTGCTTTGTATGCCACTTAAATATATTGCAGGACAAATGGTAGTGGTGCGCTCGTTTGCTGGGTCGCTGCAGCTTATGCCCGTAGCTCCAACTGCTCACCCTTACGCTCATTTGCACGAAGCACCCGACTTTGCTGCGCTCACGCCTATGCAGGTTTACGAATCGCTCAAGGTGCCTCATGAACGTTCTTTGTTGCGACGCACACTCTGCTTGATTATTGGCGGGGGTGTTATTTCGCCACAGCTTGAGGCTGAGTTGCGCACTTTTCCGAATCCCATTTATAGCACCTACGGCATGACTGAAACGCTCTCGCACATTGCACTGCGCCGTGTAAATGGGGCTTCGGCTACCGATGCTTATTTGCCACTGCCAGGAGTTGAGGTTTCGCTTAGCGAGGCTGGAACGCTCTGCGTTTATGCACCACATGTTAATGATAATCGCCTTGAAACAAACGATTTGGCTGAAATTCTGCCTAACGGTGCTTTTCGCATTTTAGGTCGTCGCGACAATGTTATTTGTTCGGGTGGAATTAAGTTGCACATTGAGGAAATTGAACAGAAGTTGGCACAACTCAGTGTGCGCACGTTGGTTACTTCGTTGCCCGATGATAGCTTGGGCGAAGCTGTGACTCTTCTTTGCGAAGCAGATGCTGAACAGCGCGAAGAAATTGACAAGGCTTGTCGCTCATTGCTTGATGCCTATGAGGTGCCTCGCCACTATCTTTTCACAAATAAGCTGCCTCTGACCGAAACGGGAAAACCTGCACGCGCTGAAGCACGACGGTTGGCGGAAGAACTTTTTAATGTATAAATGTAGAATTGCCGTATAGCACTATACGGCAATTCTACATTATTAAATTGCATTTTGCATTACAAAATTGCATGAACTAACTTCTTCGGAAAAGATTTTTGCGCTTTCGTTTTGAACTTTGACAGCCTTGCAGTAACTTCGCTCGCAAAAAGTGAAGTAATGAACGAAATAGACAACACAAAGGAAGAAAAATTTTATCATCGCCTACCCATTCAAATTAGGTTTAACGATGTTGACCGCTATGGGCATGTTAATAATAATGCTTATTTTGCCTATTATGATTTGGGGAAAGAAGAATATTTGCGCAATGTGCTGAAAACAGACTATCGCGCAGCACAAATTGCTCCTGTTATTGCCAATATCAATGCCGACTTTATTCTGCCCATTTTCTATGGTGACGAAATTGTGATTGAAACCCGTGTGTCGCATGTGGGTAATAAGAGTTTTACGCTGAAACAGCGTGCTATCAACACTAAAACGCAACAGGTGGTGTGCCAATGCAGCACGGTTATGGTGTGCTTTGACCTTAAGAACCAACAATCGGCACTCCTGCCCGACCTTTACAGAAAGGCTTTCGAGGCTTTTGAAAAAGACTGAAGGAGGAGGGGCTAAATAGGCTGACTTTCAAGAAAATGACTTATGCAACAAATTGTATTTTCAAAAAACATAACGGCTGATTTGGACGCTCTCTGTGACGCTGTTGAGCCCGATCAGGTGTTTTTGCTTACTGACGAAACTACTGAACAACTTTGTAGACCATTGGTTAAAGAGTGTAAGGCGGTGCTCGGTGCTCAAGGCATTGTTATTGGTGCTACCGATACGCACAAAACACTCGAAACTCTTGCCCAGGTGTGGCAAGCTCTGAGCAATGGCAAGGCTTCGCGCCATTCGTTGCTCATCAATTTGGGCGGAGGCATGGTGACAGACTTGGGTGGTTTTGCGGCAGCAAGCTTTAAACGCGGCATTGCATTTATCAATGTACCCACTACCCTACTCTCGATGGTAGATGCGGCTGTAGGTGGTAAAACAGGTATAAACTTTAATGGATTAAAAAACGAGATTGGGGCTTTTAAAGAGGCACAAGCTGTGTTGGTTGACACGGAGTTTTTGCGTACGCTTGATGCGCCTAATCTGCACTCGGGGTATGCCGAAATGCTAAAACATGCTTTGCTTGAGAATGAAGCTATGTGGGTTGACCACTTAAACTTTAACCTTGATGCGCCTAACTATGCACACTTACAAGAGCTTGTGGCACAAAGCATCCAGTGTAAACAACGCATTGTGACGGAAGACCCTCATGAACATGGCATTCGTAAAGCTCTGAACTTGGGACACACCGTGGGACATGCCTTTGAAAGCTTTGCCATGGAACAAAACCGTCCTATTTTGCACGGCTATGCTGTGGCTTATGGTTTGCTATGCGAATTGTTTTTGAGTGCAGCACACACAGGATTTTCTACTGACAAGATGCGTCAGACTGTGCAATTTATTCGCCAAAACTATGGTGCCTTTTCCTTTACATGCGAAGACTATAACCACTTGTATGACTTGATGCTTCACGATAAGAAAAATGTAGGTGGCGTTATTAACTTTACACTGCTCGGTGGCATTGGCGATATTAAACTTAATCAACATCTAAGCAAGGAGGAGATATTTGAGGCCTTCGACTTTTTTAGAGAAGGGTAAAAATTAGTCATAAATGTCTTTGTTTTTTTCGTCAAGAATGTCCATCAGAATTAAGTAATAAGTATTACAATCTACTAAGCGAACAAATGTTTGTTTTTTAGTCAAAA
>UQPD01000069.1 GCA_900542795.1 uncultured Prevotella sp.
CAGCGTCAGATGTGTATAAGAGACAGTTATATAGGTATATAAATAGGACTCATTAAGTAGGTATTCAAAATTATTTTATACAAGTTTCGGATTTAGCAAGTGCAATATAAACTAATTTTGAATACCTACTTATTTCTTGTTGTCTTTCTCTTTCGCCTTTTTGGTTTTCTTTTTAGAGCGGAAGAGTTGTCCTATGTTTGTGAAGTCGCGTTGCAAAGTAATGCCCACACCTTGTGTGGTGAGCGAAGCTTTGGTGAAGTAGCGGTCGTTCGTTTCACTATATGCACGCAGACTGATGTTGCCACGCGGTGTAAGGAGATAACGAATGTCAAAGTCACCTACAAAGTTTGAAGTATAAGAGGGGTGGTCGCGATAGCCAAAGTTGCCGTTGATTATTAAACGGTCGTTAAGCAGACGACCTTGTAACAGTCCGTCTACCTCCATGGTATTCCAACCTTGTGTGCCTGGCATAAAGTTTGTGCCAAACGACCAGTTTGACTGATTGCCCAATACCGATGATATGGCAGAGTTAAGTTGACTGGTGAGGGTTGTGGAAAGGAAAGAACGCATGGCTACACTTGATTGTTGTGAACCTTCTTCAGTGCCTGATGTGCCAAGCGTGTTCGTAGTAAGGAAGCGTCCTACACCCAACAAGGCTATTACCTGTCGGCTCATATCCTCCTGGGTGGAAATGAGTTGACGCACCATTTGTTTCTCGTCCGACGAAATATTATGTAAGTCAAGATCGAAGTTTACTTGCGGAGCACGTGTTTTACCCACAATGTCGAGAATGCAATCGGCACGTACGGTTTTGCTGGAAAAGCCAGATGCATAGTTGAGGTCGCTCAAAGGAACACCTGTTACGGTGTAGAGTGTGTGAAGAGCCAAATCTGCATCCAGCGGATTTCCACCAAAGACAATGTGGCTGCCTTGTTTCAGTGTAAGCGATTTGCGAATGATGTTTTGAATGCTGAGGTTGTATTGTCCACGGTCAACTACGTAAGTGCCGTAGAGTTTGAATGCGCCTTTGTTATGCCAATTTGCACGGAGGGTTCCGTTGCCATAGGCGGTAATAACATCGCCTGCTAATTCGTCTGTGATGATGCGAATTTGTGCAGCAGGGGTTGTATTGATGATGAAATTGAGTTGAATGTCTGTTCCTGTGTCATCGTCCTTGTCATCGTCAGCCAAAACATCTTGACTCGTAGCGTTGGGAATGAACAGGGTGTCGGGCTGTATGGCACGGAAGTGTATCATGCGGTCGTCTTTAGAGAAGGCTGACTGCAACCCTAAGTTGTAAGTGAAGGTGGTGGGAGCGCAAGGTTCAACAATGATGTTGGCAACTAAGTGTCCGGGATGTCCCGAAATGCCTATGCTACCACTGCCTGTTGTTGTGCTGTAGAAGGGGAGGCTTGGCTCTTGCGGTTGGTCGTAGCACAAGAGTTTCTTGGCAGTAATGTTGAAGTCGTATTCCAAATTCTTGAGATGCTGATGACGGAGTTCGCCATTGGCAGTGCCACTGCCTTCTCTACCATCTGCAAGTATAAAATCTTTGAAGATAAACTTGCCTGGTCTAAACAGAGCTCGTCCCTTTTCGATGTTATAGGTAACTCCCGTAGCCATTACTTTGGCACTGCCTTTTGCTTCGACCTCTCCATCGAAATCGAGTTTTTTAAACGGACCATATAGGCGTATTGCACCCGTGGCTTCGGCATTGAAGTTGCCAAATATGCCATCAATGTATCTTCTTAAAAAGTCAAGGCGTGTGTGATTGGGTTGTATGTAAAGGTCGAGTCCTTTTTCAGCTAACGACACATAACCATCAACGTGGGTGCCGTGGCCAGCGCCATAGGGCAGTTGCATGTCTGCATCTAAGTTGATGCGATTATCATGTTTATTCCAATTGGCATTGATGGTGGCATTTCCCATTTCGCCATTATTAAAGGTGAATTGGGGCACGTTGATGTTGGCATGTAATTGGGGCAGCCCTTCTTTTTGGGTAAAGACGGCTTGTCCTGTTGCTTGTCCGCCAAAGCTTACGGCATCGAAATTAACAAGCTTAAGAATGTAGTCGATGTCAATGTTTTGGAGTTGAGCAACGATTGAGTCGTTGTGATTAGGGGCTATTTCGCCATTAACGGTGAGCGACTGATTGTGGTGTACAATGCTAACGCCTTTCATGCCTAACTGCTTGTTGACGTATGAAATGTCGCCCGACGAGATGTTCCAAATAGTATCAGCTAAAGCAAATGCTGTGGGCTGAATGTGCATGTTGAAGTTTACCCCTTTTTCAGTAGGTAAGAAACGGGTGAGTGTTTCAAAACTTCCATTGTAGCTTGCGTCGGTTGTGCCACGCCAAGTAACATTGGTGGTAAGTTGCCCTTCGTTGGTGTCGAGTTGGGTGGCAATGCTATAGTCTTGCCCTGACATATTCTTGCGGGTTTGTAACAAACAATGGTAGTTTGTATTTTCGCCGTGCAAGTAAATGCTGGGGCGAATAAACTCTTGACCTCCTACAGCTAATTTGTCGGCATAGATGGTAAGCGAAGAATGTTCGTTGCCTGTGTTGAGATTGCCATGAGCACGTAGGTTACCTTCAACGTCGATGTCTACACCTAACATTTTATGTAAAAAGTCAGTACGCTTGAGTGTTGCATCTATAACCAAATTATTGGCTACAGTGGGGTGGGCTTGGCTCTTTACCAAGCCAGGCAAGCATTGGTTGGCAATGGCAAACAATCCGTCTTTTATATGGGTGGGGTTAAGATTGCCCGAAATGTCTGCATCTAAGAAGTCGCTGCGCACAGCAAGTTTTTGTTGGTTAGTTGCTGTGGTACGGATGGATGCTTCAAGGTTTTGGAGTGTATAGTCGCCACGCTGACTATTTTGCATGTTAAAGTTCTTGACATGCAACAGGGTGTTAGCAAATAAATTCTGCACATTGTCTGCTTGTGCTTTTATATCGCCACTAAAGGTTGCATTGTGGTAGCCCGACTTTAAACCCAGTACAGCAGGAGCTATGTGTGCAATGTGTCCTTGTAAGGCAATGTTCGAAACTTTGCCATTGTTGAGATATGCTTGTGCTTCAACATGGAGGTTGGCATTGCGGTCGTTGCTACGAATGGTTGAGGCTATATGTCCATTGGCTAAACGCACTTTAAGACCGATGTTGCGATAGGTGTAGTTGTTCCAAACAAAAGAGGAAATACTGCCATCGGCATCTATGCGTGGCTGCTTAGGTTGTGACACATCTGCGATGAAATGGGCAGAAAGTGTGGCTTGTGAGGGGAGTTTGTTGTTGTTGAGCAACTTATCGGGCAAGGCACGAATGATTTTTGTGCGAGCTTCAATCTTCTTGCCATGGATGGTGGCATTAGCTGCTATTTCGCCTACGGAAGTTTTGGCTAATAGAGTGGATTGTATGTGATTCTTCTCGTAAGACAGATTTCCATTAGCATGGATGTTGCCCACTCTCGACAGCATTTCGGCTGTAGATTGAGGCAGCTTTGCCCAATGAACAGCATTGTTAATGAGGGTTTGCGATAAAGACAATGAGGAAAGAGACACTTTGGTGTTGCGAAAAGCTTTGCCTCTGTGGTCGATGGTTACGTTGCCTTTAAGCGAGAGTTTGTTCTCGGTGTCAGTAATATTTAGTTGTGAGAATTGCCACTTTTGTGGGGTGAGCAAAAAGGTGCTCGACAAGTTTAAGGTGAGGTTCATGCCCTCAGGGAAATTTACGAAGGGTTGCAAATCGGTGGTAGAGATTTGCATCTTGTTGGTTGTAGCTCCAATGCGTAAAGTTGGCAATAAGGATGAAAAACCCTTGCGAATGTCGTAGGAGGCAATGAGTTGTCCCTGGTTGATGTGGGTGTGGGGCATTTCTAAATAAAAGTCCTCAATGTGTGCTTCGGTTTTGCTTGCGTAGAGCTTGAAATGTAGGTTGTTGACTTGCAAACCCGAGGCTTCGTGAAAGGATAATGAACGTATGCGCAGATTGATGGCTTCGTTTGTAATGCTTTTTAGGCTAATGTTTGTGTTAATGCGCGACACTGACAAGTGTTTGGGATTGAACTTGCCAGGAGTGAGTGGGGCGTAGCGTTCATTGTAGGCTACGTTGACACGACGAAGGATAATGGAATTGATGCGCAGATTCAATTTCGACTTTTTTGTTTTGTCTTTACTTGACAAGGCATCGACAATAAACTGATAGTTTGCTGCACTATCGGCTTTTTCCTTATAGAGGTTTATGTCGCAGTCGAGCAAAGAAACGGTGCGTAAGGAAAGTTGTTCTTTGAAGAGCGAACGTAATTCTATCTTTGCTGAAGCTACGTGCGAGGAAAGCATTTGCTCTCCTTTAAGGTCTTTAATCTCTAAATCTTTGATTATTAGTCGGTTGAATAGTCCTATTTCAATATTTGATATAGAGACTTTGGTGCCGAGCTTTTCGCTTAAAGCTTCGGTTATGGTGCGTGTAATCCATTGTTCGGTGGGGCTAAAGTTAACTACACCCAATAATAAGATGTATGCGCCAATAATGGTGCATACTATTGCGCGTAATATGTTGCGTAACTTGTTGGATTTCACGTGGATATTATGTTTTGTTTTAAAGTAACACTTGGAGTGTATTTTGTCTTAGTCTACAAAGTTACTATTTTTTTGTGTAAGCAGACGAAAAAAATAAGGTTTTCTATAAAGGGTGGTTCTAAAAAATCTGATATAAATCTGATAGTTGCTTTGCACCCTACCTAAAAAGGACTTGAACAATATTTAAGCGCTAAATACCTATAAAAACGCATCGAAATCGTTTTAGTTAACTCGTGAAATTGTTTTAGTTAACTCTCGAAATTGTTTTAGTTAACTCGTTTCAGTGAGTTAACTAAAACAATTTTGGCTCACTACATTGGGGGTGATATAAGATAACCAGGCATGTGTGAATGAGGAGTTTATTCCGAATTCACACATGCCTGGCTATCTAAGATCTTAGAGGGTGAGTTACAATTCTAATCTTTGGTCTGCATATTTCAGAACTAAAGGTCGGTGTGTAATGAAAATGAGTGTACGATTGGGGTAATGGCTGATGATGCGCTTCAAAACATTCTCTTCGGTTTCGGGGTCGAGTGAAGAGGTTGCTTCATCGAAAATGTAGATGCTACCTTTCGACATAAGGGCACGAGCAATGGCTATGCGTTGTGCTTGTCCTTCGGAAAGTCCATCGCCAGATTCGCCACAAATGGTGTCAAGCCCATTGCTCTTTTTATAAACAAACTCGGCATCGGCAAGGTAGAGGGCTGTTTTTATGTCCTCTTCGGTAGCTTGTGGATTGCCTTGTAAAAGATTACTGCGGATTGTTCCCGAAAAGAGGGTGTTGCCTTGAGGTACGTATGAGAAGTTTGCACGCATGTTGGCTTCCATTGTGTAGGTTTTGCCTGAAGCATCGACCAAGGTGACAGAACCTTCGGATGGCTTGATAAGCGAGAGTAATAAGCGGATAAGGGTGGTCTTTCCTGCACCTGTTCTTCCGACAATAGCCGTGACACTACCTGCTGGAAAGTTATAGTTAAATCCGTTGAAAATCAATCTTGACTTGCTTGTGTATTGAAATTTTACTTTATTCAAGCTTATGCCTAACGGCGCTTTCAGAATTAAAGGTTGTTGATGTTCCTCTTGCTTTATTTCTTCAAGCTCCATCAGTCGCTCGGCAGCTGTGAATGAGGTGATGAAGATGGGGACGAATTTAGACAAGTTGCGCACAGGGGTTTGTATTTGTCCTACTAACTGAATGAAGGCGAGCATGGCACCATAGGTGATGATACCTTGTGAAAGACTGGTAGTGCCCCATACAAAAGTGACGAAATATCCGGTGCCAAAACCTAAGTTGAGCAAACTGGATGAGAGGGTAGAGTAGCGTGTGCGCTGCAGAATGATGTGGTGGAGTGAAGATTGCTGTGTGTTGAGCTTTTCGATGAAGAATGCCACTTTTTGCAATGTTTTTACCACAAGGACGTGTTGCAGTGTTTCTTGTATTAGCGATTGGATGCGGCTATCCTCGTCGCGAGCCTCGTGTGTGAGGTTACGCATTCTTTTGACATAGAGTTTGCTGCTGATGATAAAGACGGGAATAATGCATACAATAATTACTGCCAACGTTTTATCCATGAAGAAAAGCAGGAAAAAGGCTCCCACAAATTGGGTGAGTGTGGTGATGAGCGAAGGGATACTCTCTGTGATAAAGTTAACTACATCGTTCACATCGTGCTCAATGCGGTTGGTGAGATTGCCCGTGTGATATTTTTTAAGTGCAGTCCATTCGCTATTGAGCAACTTCGAAAATATGTGTCGACGCATGCTGTTTTGGGCCTTTACACCTAAAATTGCCCGTATCCATCGTGAAGACAAACTGAGCAGTATGCGCACAAACATAACGAGGGCTATGAGCCAAAAGGCTTGTGTGAGTGTTACGGTGTTGTTGTTGTGTGTTGCTACATCAACCGCTAATTTGGTGGTCCACACAAAAGCAAGGTCGAGAAAAACCAAGGCAACGCCTACCAAAGTGTTGAGGGTTGTTTGTAGACGATGTCCTTTGAGTAGCTGCGCTAAGTAACGTATGATTTGTGGAATGGGACGTGTCATAGAGTGAAAAAGGTGTGTTTATGCGCGGTGGTCTGCACCCCACATCATTTTGTCTCTTAATGTTTCAAAAAAGTGTTTGTGTTCTATTTTAATTACTTTGACGGCATGGGGGGCACACTTTACGGTGATAATGGTTGCGTGGTTAAGGCTTTCGCTTTGTCCATCGCAAGCTAAAAGAAAGTTGTTGGTGCGGCTGCGCACTTCCATCTTTATTTCAACATCATCTCGAACCACAACGGGGCGAACTGCTAAACTGTGAGGAGCAATGGGAGATATGCAAAAGGTGCCTGATTGTGGAACTAATACTGGACCACCAACGCTGAGTGAATAGCCCGTTGAACCTGTTGGGGTTGAAACTATCAATCCGTCTGCCAAATAATTAGTCAGAAAATTGTCGTTAACATAGGTGTTGATTTCGATGAGCGACGAATTATCGTGCTTTAACACAGCAACTTCGTTTAAGGCAAAAGGGTAGAAATCTGATCGTACACCATTTTTCATTACCTCTAATGCCTTGCGCTTTTCAATTACATAATCGCCTTTGCAAAGTGCCTCGAGCGAGGAGTTGATGGTTTCGGGTGAGATGTCTGCTAAGAAACCTAATCGACCTGTGTTGATGCCTAAAATAGGCACACCGCTTGCTCCGACTAAGGCTGCAGTACCCAAAAAGGTGCCGTCGCCACCTATTGAAATGGCAACATCGACTTTGGGAAGATCCTTTTTGTTGAAAATTTCAACATTATTTAGCTCTACATCTAAGCTATGGTCGATAAAATCGGCAAAATCATGCTCTATGTATATTTGAACATCTAATTCTTTTAGCTTTTTCAAAATACGAGCTACATACTGGTTCTTTTTGGTTTGATAAATATTGCCGAATAAAGCATATTTCAGATTTGAATAATTCATATTGAGCTAAAATAATTTAATAATTTAGGATAGGTTCTTAATTTTTGATACAAAAACATACGTGGCATTATAAAAAGTCGTACTTTTGTATCAAACAAAAAACTAACAAGCGCAAATTTACATCTTTCGTTTGGAATATCGATCAACTAACATGACAAAGTTAAGTGTAAATATAAATAAAATAGCTACGTTGCGTAATGCGCGTGGTGGTAACAATCCTGATGTGGTACGCGTGGCATTGGATTGTGAAAGATTCGGCGCACAAGGCATAACGGTTCATCCTCGTCCGGATGAAAGACATATTCGTCATCAAGACGTTTTTGATTTAAAACCGCTTCTTTCTACTGAGTTTAATATTGAAGGTTATCCGAGTGAGGATTTTTGTAATCTTGTAATAAAGGCTCAGCCTGCACAGGTAACGCTTGTGCCCGATGCTCCCGACCAACTTACTTCGAACCATGGATGGGATACGAAGAAGCATCTCGATTTTTTAATTCCTATTGTGAAACGATTTAAAGATGCGGGCATACGTGTGAGCATCTTTATTGACCCCGATAAGGAAATGGCTGATTATGCCAAACAAACAGGGGCCGATCGGGTAGAGTTGTATACAGAGCCTTATGCTTCGCAGTATGCAACCGACCGAGAAAAGGCTATAGCTCCTTTTATAGAAGCTGCACGCCATTGTCGCGAAATGGGGTTAGGCCTTAATGCTGGGCATGACCTTAGTTTGCAAAACTTGGCTTATTTCCACTCTTGCATTCCTTGGGTAGATGAGGTTAGCATTGGGCATGCACTTATCTGCGATGCGCTTTACTTGGGATTGAGAGAAACGATTAAGGAGTATCTTAACTGTTTGAAATAACCTAAAACACATTATAATTATAACATCTTCGAAATAAAAGAGAATGGTTTATTTATTACTTGCTGATGGCTTCGAAGAAATAGAAACCATTGGTACTATCGACATTTTGCGCCGCTGCGGCTTGCAAGTACAAACACTTAGTGTTACTGGAAAACGTGTGGTAAATGGTGCACATGGTCTTATTGTTAAGGCAGATAGCTTGTTCCGTAAAAATCATATTGTTCACTGCGATGCTTTGGTGTTGCCTGGCGGATCAAAGGGTGCAGAGACTATGTATAAGAACTCAATACTACGTCTGACTATTAGCCAACAAGCTCACGAAGGTACATTGGTTGCTGCAATCTGCGCTGCACCGATGGTGCTCGGTGCAGCTGGTGTATTGAAGGGTAAACATGCTACAATTTATCCGGGACTTGAACAATATATTGACGGAGCGATTGTGCATCGCGAAGCTTTAGTAGTGGAACACGATAATATTATAACTGCTGCAGGTCCTGCTGCAACACGTTTGTTCGCTTTTGCCGTTGCACGTCGTTT
Organism: uncultured Prevotella sp.; assembly: GCA_900542795.1. Taxonomy (GTDB): domain Bacteria; phylum Bacteroidota; class Bacteroidia; order Bacteroidales; family Bacteroidaceae; genus Alloprevotella. Next base: position 8,942 of record UQPD01000069.1, read on the forward strand.
GGCTTCTAACCCTTCAGTGGTAGACCAGGTGGAACGCGATATGCTCTATGCTGGATTTGATAGTTCTGTAAATCAAGTGATAAAGTTTAATGGCTGATAAAGATTCTTGAAAAGCATGACCTCATACGTAGGGTGCTTTTTAGGAATTGGCAAGTAACAATGCTTAATCCGCTTCAAACAGATATTAAATATCTAAAGGGGGTTGGTCCCCTTAGAGCTAAAACGTTGGGTGAAGATTTGGGTATCTTCACCCTTCGTGATTTATTGTATACCTTCCCCTATAAATATATAGACCGTAGTGTTATCTATCAAGTGCGTGACTTGGTAGATGGAATGCCCTATGTGGTGTTGAAAGGACAAATTACGTCTAAAATAATTGAAGGGACAGGACGCAGAGAGCGTTTGGTGGCTTCTTTTTCGGATGGTACTGGCTATATAGAGCTTGTTTGGTTTAATAGCATAAAAGTCTTCGATAAAAAACTGCAATACAACCATAATTATATACTGCTTGGTAAACCTAACTCTTTTAATGGGCGCATAAGCATTGTGCATCCCGAACTTGAGGATGCTGATACTTTCTTGAACCAACCCCTAACCATGCAACCACACTATCACACCAGTGAACGCATGAAAAGGCAAGGTTTTAGTTCAAGAAATATCTCTGACTTGGTGGATCGCGCTTTTGCTTTGTTAGGAAGTACGCCTATTGCTGAAACACTGCCCGATTATATTATTAAAAGGTATGCCTTGCAAGACATAAATAGTGCCTTGCACACATTGCATAAACCTGAAAAGTCAACGGATTTGCCCGAGGCAAGTCGCAGAATGAAGTTTGAGGAACTCTTTTATTTGCAACTCGACATTCTGCGCTATACGCAAAACCGCAAACTGCATTATGATGGCTATGTGTTTAATAGAGTGGGGGAGAGCTTTTTGCGTTTTTACAATGAATGTTTACCTTTTACGTTGACAGATGCGCAGAAACGTGTGGTGCGCGAAATAAGAAAAGACGTTTCCACAGGGAGCCAAATGAACAGATTGGTGCAGGGCGATGTGGGAAGTGGTAAGACGATGGTGGCTCTTTTGTGTTGCTTGCTTGCTGTTGACAATCATTTTCAAGCGTGCATAATGGCTCCTACCGAAATTCTTGCCGAACAACATTATGCCTCGATTTCTGCCTATCTTGAAAAGTTGCCTCTGACGGTTGAACTGCTTACGGGGAACGTAAAAGGGAAACGCAGAAAAATGGTGCTGCAAGGTGTGAGCGATGGAAGTGTGGATATTTTGGTTGGCACGCATGCGCTTATTGAGCCGAATGTGGTGTTCTCGAATGTTGGACTCGTGGTTATTGATGAACAACATCGTTTTGGTGTGAAGCAACGTGCCAAGTTGTGGGTAAAAAATACGAAACCGCCTCACATCTTGGTTATGACTGCTACTCCCATTCCTCGCACGTTGGCAATGACGGTGTATGGTGACTTAGATGTGAGTGTTATCGACCAACTTCCTCCCGGACGTAAGCCTATTCAAACAGTACATTATCGACAGTCTGACAGAGAAAAGTTGTATCAAGGCATGCTTTATCAATTGCAACTCGGACGACAGGTTTATGTGGTTTATCCTTTAATTAAGGAAAACGAAAAACTTGATCTTCACGACTTGCAGAATGGTTACGAACAACTTGTTAGTGTTTTTAAAAATTACAAAGTGGGTATGGTGCATGGCAAAATGAAGCCTGCCGAAAAGGAAGAGGCTATGGCTGACTTTAAAGCACAAAAGACGCAAATACTTGTTTCGACAACTGTGATTGAAGTGGGGGTGAATGTGCCTAATGCTTCGGTTATGGTAATTGAAAATGCAGAACGATTTGGACTTGCACAGTTGCACCAGTTGCGTGGACGTGTAGGGCGTGGTGCTGAACAATCTTATTGCATCTTGATGACAAAAGACAAACTTGCTGAGCATTCGCAAAGGCGCATGCAGGTGCTTGTTGAGAGTACGGATGGCTTTGTAATTGCTGAGGAGGATATGAAACTGCGTGGTCCTGGCGATTTAGAAGGTACGGCACAGAGTGGTATGCCTTTTGAATTGAAAATTGCCAATATTGTGAAAGACCAAGACTTAATGGAACTGGCTCGAGAGGCTGCTAAAGAGGTCCTTGAACATGATCCGCAACAAACGCTTCCGCAAAATGCTATTGTTTGGTCGCATCTCGATATGTTGAAAAAAACGCAGATTAACTTCTCGGCTATTTCATGATTTTGAGGGTTGGTTAATGGATGGACTCGTGTTTATGGTCTGTTTATGAACCAACCCATCTTTAAAAACATTTTGAACGATGAGTAGTGAAAATAATTTGTTATTACGTTTCGTAAAAAATTGGACTTTGCCCATAGCCATTGTAACTGGTGCATTGGCTTATCTTGTTTATTCGCATTTGTCAGCATTAAATTTTACGCGTCCTTATGCAGCCCCAACGGTAGCTGTTGTGCAGCCCATACTTATCTTTTCGATGCTGTTTCTTTCGTTTTGTAAAATTGATGTAAAGGAACTCCGACCGCGTATCACGCACTTGTGGTTATTACTCATTCAGTGTGGTTGCTTTTCATTGCTTTGCTTAATTATTCATTTTTTGCCTACAATGAGCAGTCGTGTTGTGGTTGAGGCTGCTGCACTTTGCTTAATTTGTCCTACTGCGACATCGGCTGCTGTGGTTACACAAAAGTTGCATGGTGATGGGGCAGACATTACGATGTATACCTTGCTTATCAATTTAGCGGTATCGGTTGTTGTGCCACTGCTTATTCCGTTTGTGGGTGGGCATTCAGGGTTGTCTTTTCTCACGGCTTTTTGGTCGATTATGCAACGTGTATTTCCCATGCTTATTTGTCCACTCATAGCTGCTCAGTTGGTGCGCTGGGGCTTGCCACGTTTGCATGCATGGCTTGTGTCTTTTCACAATCTGGCATTTTATCTTTGGGCTATTGCCTTAAGTATTGCAATTGCTGTTACCACGCGTAGTATTATGCACACCAATAATTCTATGTTCCTTATTTTAGGAATTTGTCTTGCTTCGTTATTTTGTTGTATCATACAATTTGCTTTAGGTCGTATAATTGGTCGTCATTACAAGCGCCCTATAAGTACGTGCCAATCTCTTGGACAAAAAAATACGGTCTTTGCCATTTGGATGGGTTATACATTCCTCGACCCTGTAACATCCTTAGCAGGTGGCTTTTACAGCATTTGGCACAATCTGTATAATACTTATCAACTTAGAAGGGAGGCGAGAAAAAAGTAGACTTTTCTCGTATTCATTGGCATGTTTGGAACATTTCTGTCACCTTTATCGTTTTTAATAGATTGTTTAGAATGATAGTGAAGTGTTCAAGGTGTCAGCTAACTTGCCTACAAGCATCGAGAGCGTTTGCGTCACACCCGCACCATTCAGTCCCATCTCAGCGAGCATAGGCGTTAGTCTGTCCATGCCACCTGCACTATTCAGTGCTTGCAAAAACTCCTACAAAGCACCATTCGCATCCACCGAAAGTCTCTTGGTGAATGCCTCCACCTCAAGTCCTGCAGCCTTTGCCATCTTGGCAAGATTCTTAAACAGTGCCGTCAACACATTCTTATGCCTTATAAAAAGACAAACAACAATCAGTCTAAATCTCGATCGCTTAGATAGCGTCTATTGCCTGTTTCCAAATATCTTTTTCTTTGTCTTTCTCTTGAATATTTCCCTGTTCTGACTTTATTCCTACCTCTCCAGCCAACAAAATAGAGAACAGCCAATATAAATATAACCTCAAACATAACCACTCATTTAAAGTTTTCAACATAACCTACGCCTCATAAAAAGACAAGACAAGCGCTATTTCTTTTTTAAACTATTCCAAAAAGTTAGCCAATAAAGTCTTCGCAACATCTTCGTCTGTTCTTGCATTTCGCGTTCAGCAGGTGTCAATGTTTGTTGTGGAGCCTTAGGCTTCTTTTGTTCATTCGTTTCTGCAGAAGGGCTATTCCGAGCGAGAAACATAAAAAACAAGCAACAAACCACAGCAAACACAATAAAAGCAATATCTATACCATCCATATCATATAAATTAGCATTAGTTCAACATTCAACCAATCAGTTTAGTATAACCTACACCTCGCAAAAAGACAAACAACAATCAGTCATAATCACGATCATACAGATAACGCTTTTTGCCCGTTTCGTAATATTTTTTTAGTTGTCTTTCTCTTGAATATTTACCTGTGTCAGGTTTATTTCTACCTCTCCAACCAATAATAAAAAGAGCTACTAATATAATTAAACCCTCAAACATAACCATTCATTTTAAATCGTTAATACTCATTTCCTACCGCAAATATAC
>UQPD01000070.1 GCA_900542795.1 uncultured Prevotella sp.
TATTACTTTGTCGTCCAGCCTATTGCTGGACGACGATTTATATCAATATACTTTGCTTTTTAATATATATTACTTTGCCGTCCAGCCTAGGCTGGACGAAAGGAGCAAATAATATAATGAAGTAGTCTAAACTTTTCTGAGATGATTAGATTTAAACTTTTATCTCTATTTTGAACATCATAAAAGTTTAGACGACTTGATTACAAATAGAGGTTTCAAATTGTTACATACCCTTATTGATAATACCCCTCCAACCTTTTGGTTGTTACAATGGCGCGAGAAACATTGATTTTTTCTTACCCAAATAATCAAACTTTGTGCTTTACAGGTTATTCATTATCTCTTAACTTTGTATTCTTTTCTTTGCAAATGAATTGTTTATATCAATAAAAATTCCGAAATTAGCAGCGAAATTAGATAAAACACCAATTACTGTATGAAATTACATTACCTCTTACTCCCCGCAGCACTTCTTTTTGCAGCTTGCGGAAACGAAGAACTCGAAGGCGTACAGCCTAACCTCCCCATCACAACCCCTTCAACCCTCCTTGCAACAGCCACACCTATATTCCCTGAGGCTGACAACTCGGTACAACTCAGTGCTAACGAAGCTGAAGGCGTGATGCAACTGCTCAAAAGTATCGACCCTAAGAAGGCTCTTAACTTGAACGAGCAGGATATTACTGATGCTGAATACAAGGAAATTAAAAGATACGTTACTAAGAACCTGAAGGCTGAGAACGACTACCAAACTTATAAGAACATCTACAACTGGTTGATTAAGAACATTAAGTATCCTTGGGGTGCTAATGATGTTCCTTACCTCAGACCATACGACATCTTTAAGCATAAATGCTGTGTATGCCAAGGCTATGCTAACTTGCTTAAGACGATGTGCCATACGCAGGGCATCCCTTGTGCATGTGTTAATGGCGACTTAGTACCGCTGGGCGCACATGCTTGGAACTATGTATACGTGGATGGTGATTGGTATGTAAGCGATGCAACCAATGGACACGACTACAAGGCAGCAGACTTAAGCAGCTACGAAAGTACGCTTATTCCCCAACGTATGGATTTTGTTGTTTTTGAAGACGATAAGTGTGAGTATACTTACGAAAACCGACTTCTCAATGTTAAGAGTGTTAAGCCAACTACAAGCACGTCGTTTACCGTGCCTTATAGTGTAAATGGTCTGCGCGTAATGTCGTTTATTCCCAGCGAAGAGTTGCCCAAGAGCATTACACAACTTAATATAGGTAGTAACATCGAGTCGTTTGGTGAGTATGATCCCACCTCAAGTTTGAGCAGAGCGCTCGCTAACGTCGAGGAAATAAACGTTGATCCTAAAAACTACGGTTTTGAATCGTATAAGGGTGTGGTGTATAGCATTTACGACAAGAACAGACCTTACCTCATTCCCGCAGGTATTCGTAGTCTTACACTCAGACCGCTTGAGAGATTGGATAAGAACATGGTAGCTCATCTTTATAATCTCGAAGAATTGGTTATCGGAGAAGGCACTAAGTATATTGATGACTTCGCTGTGGAACGTTGCCCCAATTTGAAGCGTATCTACGTTCCTGAAACGGTTATCTCTATCTCAGAAAATGCTTTTTCCGAATGTGGTAATTTTGAAATTATCAAAGTTCCAACAAGTATTCACGAGGTTACCATGTAATTCAAGAAGTAGCATAAAAAATGTCTATGAAGCAGTGCTAAATGTTTCATAGACATTTTTTGTTGTAGATTTCTTTAGAGGTTCAAGTTTCTTTATGGGGGAATGTTAGTGCAAGGCGAGTTAGGCTTCGGCTCGGCAATAAAAATAAAAATCCCTTGGCTTTTTATTTTGCATTGTGCTCGCCTTGCACTAACTTTGCTTCGCGAAGTTAGGCTTCGGCTCGGCAATGCAAAAGAAAAAACTCGTTTTTTTCTTTGCACTGCACTCGCCTTGCACTAACTTTGCTTCGTGAAAATAAACTAAGCGCACACAAATACGAAAATGAAGATACTGCATACTGCCGACTGGCACTTGGGCAACACCTTTCATGGTCATAACCGTTTGCTTGAGCACCGCCATTTTTTGGCATGGTTGCTCAACGTGCTTAAAGAGCGCCAGCCCGACGCCATGATTATTTCGGGCGATGTTTTTGACTCTGCCAACCCTTCGGCTGCCGCAGAAGAATTGCTTTATGACTTTTTATTACGCGCTACACTTGCTGTGCCTGGACTACAGGTGGTTATCACTGCAGGTAACCATGATTCGGCAGGACGACTTGAAGCACCTGCTGCATTGCTGAAAACACACAATGTGTATGTGCGTGGCACCGTACATTATTTACCTAACGGTGAACCAGACTTTAACTACTATCTCTTGCCTTTGGCAGACCGACAAACAGGACAAGCAGCTTGCACTTGTGTGGCACTGCCTTATTTGCGTAGTGGAGACTACCCTGCAGGCATGTCGCCCGAACAAGGCTTGAACTTCTTTTTTACGCAACTGCAACAAAAGGTGCGCAAATCGTCTTTTAAAAAATTACCTGTTATTGTAGCTGCACATTTTTATGCTGCTGGAGCCGACATCTGTCAGGACGAACACTCTGAACGGCTTGTGGTGGGGGGACAAGATTGTGTGGATGTTAACGTTGTGGGTAATAACGTGAGTTACACAGCCTTGGGGCATATTCACAAAGCACAGCAGGTGAAGGATGGTCATTGTGCATGGTATGCAGGAAGCGCATTGCCCATGTCGTTTACCGAAAGAAACTACCAACATGGTGTTAACTGGGTGGACATGGATGCTACGGGAGAAGTTGAGGTGGAACAAATATCTTATAACCCCCTACGTCATCTCATCACGATTCCAGCCCATGGCAAAGCTGCAAGTGTGAAGCAGGCATTCGATGAAATAGCACAACTCCCGAAACGCAAAAAGGATGATAATGGCGATACTTGGCCTTATCTTGAAATAAGCATTGAAGAAAAGCAGCCCGAACCCACATTGATGCACGATGTGATGCAAGCTTTGGAAGATCGTGCCGTACACTTTTGTCGCATTACACGTGTGCGTCCACAATCGGAGAAAGCCGATGCTGAACTTTCAGTTATTGCTGCCGATAGTTTGGCAAATACCACACCGCTTGAATTGGCACAACGCGTGTTTCAAGCTCGCTTTAATGCGCCAATGCCTGCCGAATTGATAGAACGCTTCAACAAAGCCAACCAAAAGCCAACCCATTGAAAATTCATAAAAGGTGAAGATAGAAAAAATTACCCTTTGCAATCTTACATCGATTGAGGGGGAACAAACCATAGACTTTACAGAGGAACCCTTGCGTTCAGCCGGACTCTTTGCCATTACGGGCGATATGGGGTCGGGCAAGTCTACCATTCTCGATGCTATCTGCTTGGCTCTCTACAACAAAGCACCGCGCTTTGAAAACATTGAGACCATTAAGAGCGAAGAGATGAAGCTTGTTGAAGATAAAGCACAACAGGTGCAACCTAAAAATACTGCAAGCATTCTGCGTCGTGGACAAAAGCAAGGTTATGTTTGCGTGACTTTTAGCACCAACAATGGCGAACGCTATGAGGCCACTTGGACTACTCGCATCACAAAGACGGGAAACTACAAGACACCCGAACGCACGCTGCAACAACTCGCTCCTCATAAAGAGGTGGTTGACAAAGGCGAGGTGCAACAGCGCATCGAGCAAGCCATAGGTTTGACCTACGACCAGTTTACGCGTACCGTTATTTTAGCACAAAACTCGTTTGCGAACTTTCTTCGTGCAAAGGCGGATGACAAAGCTGCTTTGCTTGAAAAACTCACGGGTACGGAGGTTTATAGCAATGTGAGTCAACGCATCTTTCGTCTTTCGCAAGAGGCTGATGCTCGTGTACATTCTATTGAAGACGAAATGAAGGGCTTGCTCCACACACGACTCGATGAGCATTTGCTTGCCGAGCAACAGGAGCGTGCTCATTTGCTTGAAGCATCTAGTAAAAATGCTGTGCAAAATGTTAAACGCATGGAACAGCAAATTGACTGGATAGACCGTTTTGCACAACAAGCCCGACAAGTGCAGCAGTGTGAAGCGCAATTCTCGCAGACTACCAAAGCATGTATGGAGGCACGTGCCGATGAGATGAAACTCGATCGCTACGACGCTGTGCTTGATATGCAACCGCTTTACCAGGAAATAAAAATGCGTCGTGCTGACGTAGACAAAATAAAAAGCAGCGAAGCTGAAAATGCAACGCAACTTGAAGAAACTCGCAAGGCACTCGATAAACAAAGTACGGCTCTTGATGTGGCACATGAGCGCACCTCGGATGCTGAACGTCAGCTTGAAGTGCGTCGGCCTGCTATTGACCGTGGTCACACCTTAAGTGGTGAGATTAAAATGGCTAACGATCAGCTCAAGCGTCTTGAGGAACAATTGGTATTGGCTACACAGTCGTACGAAAAACGCCAAAGTGCTTTGGTGTCAAAGCAAGAAGCATTGCATAAGTTGGCTGAAGGCATCAAGCAAAAGCAGCTTCACAAACAGTCGCTTGAGGTGCATCAACTCATGTTTCAAAAGTTCGACTTAATAAAGGATAAACTTTCAAACCTTTATAACGAGACAAGGCACAACGTGGAGTGTCACACTAAAGCTGCTCATTTGCAAAAGCGACAATTAGAATTGCGCGAGCAAGGAGAACGTGCCGAGGAAGAACAACACAACAATCAAGCACGCCTCAACGCTTTAAAGAGTGAACTGCTTATTCACCAGCAAGCTAACCATGGTCATGACAGTGTAAAGTTGCAACAAACGGCTGCTAACAATCGCAGCCGCTTAGTTTCGCTTTCGCGTGCAGCCGTTTTGTGGCAACACATTTCTGATGGTTATGCTCGTATTGCTGAGAAAACGGCTACGCAGCGTCGCGAAACTACCGAGCTGGCACAAAAGCAGCAAGAAGCTAACAAGATGGAAATAGCCTTGCATGCAAGTGAGGAAGCCTTTGCTCGCATTTCAGCTACTTACACTTTGAGCCAATCAAAGGATATTGTGCAACTGCGTAAACAACTGAAAGAGGGCATTGCTTGTCCCGTATGCGGTGCTACACACCATCCTTATCACACAGAAACCGAACGTGAGTTGGGCAATCTGCTTAGTAGCATGAGCAAGGAGTTTAACAACTTGAAGGAAGATGTGCTACTTAAACGTTCGCAACTCTCAGACTTGCGTGAAGAAATGGCTGCAGACTCGGCACGAATTGCTGCCGACGAGGTAGCTCTTAATGAGTTTAAAGAACGTCAAGCTGCTGATGTGGACGAATGGAAGGCTTTTGCCAATCTCGACCCTTCGTTTGCCGACTGTTCTGCTACTGTTAATCGTGAAGCACGTCGCATGATGATTCAGCTTCTGATTGATAACACCACACGTTCTGCCGACGAAGCTGAACAAGAACTTAGCACCTACAACGAGCACCAGTTTCACATCAACCGTTTGAATACAGAAATTGATGAACTCAACGGATTGATGGCAAACAATCGCACTTACCTTGACAAATTGCGTACGGAGGCAAACGTGGCTGCTACTACAGCTGAGGAGTTGCAACATGTCATTGTGTTGTCAGACCGTGCATGTTCTGAACTCTACACCGATCTCGATGAGATGATTACCCTTTCAGGTTGGTTTACGGAGTGGAAAAATAATGCAGATGGTTTGCGCATTCGCCTTACCAATTTGCATCATGATTGGCAACAAACTTGTGCAGCACTCGATGAGGCTGAGCGTACGGATGCCATATTGCGCGAAGAAATTAAGGGTGCTGAAACCAATATAGCCGAAGAACAACGCCACGTGGTGCAATGTCGTGACAGTCGTGATGCTACTCGCGAGGAATTGACACGTAAGCAAGAGGATTTGCGTCGCATTATGGGGGAAAATACTCCGCAAAAGGAGGCTGAGATGTTGCAAACTGCTATTAGTAATGCACGCGAGGTTGAGAATGCCACACGCCGTCAGTTTGAGGAAATTCAAGGTCAATTGCATTTACTTGAGGGTAAACGCAACAATTTGTTGAAAAATCGATTGGAGAGTCAACAACAACAGCAAAAAAAACAACAGGAACTCGACTTGCTTATTCTACGCTTTAATGGTACGCATTCGCCTGTACAGTTTACGGAACTCGACCAAATATTCACTGCCCAAACGGATTGGAAAGCTATGCGTAATCGCATTGACCAACTTAAAGAACAACGTGTGTTGGCACAGAATAACCTTGAGATGGCACAGAAGGCTTTGCAAACTTTGCAGGCTGAGGCCGTTCGTCCTTCGCTTTCTGTAAAAAATATAGGTGTGCCTAATGGTAATATAGATGAGAACATGGCTTCAACGAATAATGCTGCTGTTCAACAGAGTGCACCTACCGCAAGTGTTGCTACGTCTCCAACAGCACAACCTACCATTGTGGCTGACCTAGAGGCTTACTTGGCTTTGCGCCAAACACTCAGTGGGGAACTTGAAAAGCAACAACATCAAAGCAAAGAACTTGCCGAAGAACTGACCAATGTTAAGCTCAAGTTGCAAGCTCACCAACAGAGTGTGGCATCTGCCGACCGTATGCAGCAAACGTTGGATGCAGCTCTTGAAGATGCACGTGAGTGGAACCGACTGAATACGCTGTTTGGTGCTGCCGATGGCAAAAAGTTCCGTACCTTGGCACAAAGCTACACCTTTAGTTATCTTGTGGCGCATGCCAATCGTCATCTTTGTCAGCTCTCGCCACGCTATGAGTTGCATAACATTGAGGGAACATTGGCTCTCGAAATTATTGACCACGATATGTTCGATGAGCACCGATATGTTACTTCACTCTCGGGAGGCGAAACTTTTGTCGTATCGCTTGCCTTGGCACTTGGCTTAGCTTCTATGTCGAGCAATCAACTTGTTATTGGTTCGCTCTTTATAGATGAAGGTTTTGGAAATCTCGACAGAGATTCGCTCGACCTCGTGATGCTTGCACTCTCGAACCTTGAAAATGCGCAAGGTCGTAAAGTTGGTGTTATTAGCCACACAGAACAAATACGTTCGCAAATTTCACCACAAATTAAAATTCGCAAGCGTCCTGGTGGTAGTAGTTCTGTTATCGAGGTGATTTGATTTTTCAAGAAGAAGTCTTTTTTAGGGAAGTTATTTTTAAGGGGAGTTATTTTTAAGGGGAGTTAGAAGAAGGTATTTGCAAGAAGTTAGAGGAATGAATGTTTTGCTACCTGATTCTTCTAACTCCCTTTTTAAATAACTACCTCTAACTCCCTTTTTTAAATAGCATCTCAAAAAATAATCCTTAAATCCCATTCCCATGTCTACTCCCTTTATATCTTTTATCATCCCTACTTACAATACCCCCTCAGCACTATTGCGTCAATGTATCGAGAGTATATTGGCTATAAATCTTGCTGAAAATGAAAGACAAATCATCTTGGTAGATGACAATAGTAAACAGCCTGCTCTCGAAGCCGTGAAAAAATATGCAGCACACATTACTTATTTACGCTTTGCGCAAAACAAGGGGCAAGCTGCTGCACGCAATGCAGCATTAGCACAAGCAACAGGCACCTACATCCAATTTATTGATGCTGATGACACCTTGTTCCCACAGCGTTATAACTATGTGTTGCAAGCATTGCGTCACTCGGCATCCCAACAGCCCGATGTTTTGGTATTTAACTTTAGTCGTGATGCAGCTGCCGACAGTTCAAGTTCCATTACATGGTCAGCCCCAATTACGGGAATACACTATCTTTGCCACCACAACATGCGAGCTGCTTGTTGGGGATATGTATTTAAGCGTGAGTTATTAAACAATTTACATTTTATAGAGGGCAACATGCACGAAGATGAGGACTTCACTCCACGTGCCATCATTCGTGCTCATACGCTTTGTTTCACAACTACACCTATTTATTATTATAGACTTCGAGCTAACTCCATTAGTAATAGTCCCGCTCCTTCGCATCTCTTGCGAAAACTTGCTGATAAGGAGCAGATTCTTTTAAATCTGGCAAACGACCATTGGACCTCTGCCGAACAACCTGCCATAACTCGGCGATTGCATCAACTCACGGCAGACCTTCTTTATAATGTATGGACATATACCCATAGCTTGCGCAAACTCCGCCAAACAATTTTGCGTTTACATCAGCATTCCCTTTGTCCGCTCCCTCTAAACTTTTATAGTCCGCGCTATTGGGCATGGGTTCTTGCACTTAAATGTATCGGTGCTTAGAGTTGTCAGATGTGCGATTCTTATATGGGTGGTTCATGGGGGAAAAACTCATTGCTCAACTGTTATCTATAGTGTCAGTTTTTTTAGAATCATCATATATGGGTATTGTGTGGGGCTGGAACCCTCTGTAATTTTGCAGCGGTTACGAAACCAAAGTTCTTAAACTCACATCTACAAACAAAACCGACAGAAAATTATGAAGAAAACGGTAATTATTTATGGCACAAGCACTGGCGTTTGCGAGGATTTGGCTAACAGAATAGGAACTAAATTGGGGGTGGACAATATCATCAATGTTACGAATCTCGACGACAATGTGATAGCGGACAATGAAAACCTCATTCTCGGCACATCAACGTGGGGTGCTGGTGAGGTGCAAGACGATTGGTATGATGGTCTCAAAATAATCAAAAGTGCAAACCTGAATGGAAAAACAGTAGCTCTTTTTGGCTGTGGTGACTCTGAGTCTTATCCCGACACTTTTGTTGGTGGAATGGCTGAGATTTATCATGCCGTGACGGACGCAGGTGCTCAAGTCATTGGTGCTGTAGCAACGGAGGGTTACACATTTGACGATTCTGAATCTGTAGTTGACGGAAAGTTCGTCGGACTGGCTCTTGACGAAGTCAACGAGGACAGCAAAACCGATGAGCGTATTGACGCTTGGGTAACAGAAATCTTGCCTGGTCTCTAATCTCTTTTTTGTTAGTTCTTACTTTCACACATCTAAACATTCAGTTTATCAATCATGCAGCAATCTACTATATTGCCCGTAGATATGAAAGTTCTGATGAACCACATCTACGAATACAAGAAGGGCGTGCGCCGTATGGTGCTTTTCACTTTCAACAAGAAATATGAGGATTTTGCTATACGCCGGCTGAAAAGTCAAAACATTAAGTTCGTGATTCAGCCAGTGGGCAATGATCGTTTGAATTTGTATTTCGGAAGAGAAGAGTGTCTTAATGCCATCCGCATGATTGTGACGCGTTCCCTCAATCATCTCACCCCTGAAGAGGATTTCATGCTCGGCGCGATGCTTGGCTATGACATATGTACGCAATGTGAGAGGTTCTGTGAGCGTAAGGGCAAACCAATGGAAAGGCGCAGTTGTCGATAGGTCATGTATATCCTATGCATGGATGCATGTTTCGTTGTGCCCCGAAAGGTAAGTTCTGAGAGCTTGCTATACACTAATTGTTTACTAAACGTTTAGACACCTATACGCCAGTTTTTACAATCCTCATAAAAGGCAAGTTAGGCTATTGCAAATTATTAGAACAGAATTAACTAAACCACACTGCAACTGTCCTCTTCTGATACCACAACATCAGATGAGGACAGTTTTGATTTTTGAATTTCCATGGATTCCCCCTTTGGGAGTTCAGTTTGTAGCGAGGGTTGCAAATGGGGATGTGGAGTTGTATATATATATAGGAACGCGCGCGCGAGGGAATAGAAAGTTTTTCCAATGTTTTATGCGCCAACCTCACCCCGTTAGGGATAATGAATAATGTATAATGTATAATGGAGCATGCCTTACACATTATACATTATACATTATTCATTATTAAAACTCAGCATGTTTAGCACCATCCTTAAAGAAGTTGGGCACAGGATTATCTGCTATAACGTAACCATCGGCACGCAGTTGTGAAATAACTTGTGTACCTACCACGCGGTCGTATTCGGCAACCAAACGTCCTTCTTTGTGGAGTGCATAAAAGTAACGCCAATGTCTGCCTCCATGTTTGCTCTTTCGCTGTTCAAGTTGTTGTCCACCATTTATCATCTTTGCCAAGAATTGTTCTCGGTCGCGAATGTTATAGTGAAAGATGACAACTTTGCTTTGTTTCGTGCGTTGTGGCAACATCTTTACTTTGTGGTTTCCCATTGAAATTTGCAGATAACCATCGGTGCGGTGCATCACCTTTTGTGTTTGACGATTGAAGATGGAATAAACCGAAAGGTTGTATGCTTCAAGATTAGGCACACATCGCACACTGCAACCCCATTCCGTCCAAGGTAGTCCATCCTCGGGCAGAACATTACGTATGGCACATTGCAGCACATTGGCATGTGTGGTGCAGAGTTCTGTTTTCAGATTATTGTTGGGACTATACCAAAATTCGTCAGCATCGGCATTGATTACCCAATCAGCACCATACTGATTTTTAGCAAGCATAACCATGCGGTCAACCCAACGTTTTTGATTATAGTCGGTAGCTGTTTCATTGATTACGTGCAACACCCACCCCCGTTTTCGATAACGTTCAATAATATGAGGTGTACCATCTGTTGAATTGTTGTCGGTTATGATAAATCCGTCAACTCCCATAGCATGATGAAACTCTAAGTTGTGTGCTAAAAGTTCTTCTTCGTTTTTTACCAGCAGAGTTATTATGAGTTTGGGATGAGGCGTACAGCGTAAGGTTCGTGGTAAAGCACAGAGTGCGCTCAATATTTTTTTAAACATGTATTTCTAAAAAAGGTTATCAACTTATCAGAATTATTAGAACCACCCTTATTTACACCCGCCCTTTGGCTTCGGCACTATCCATGGCTTCGGTCTGTGGCCAGTGTGCGAGGCAATAGTCAAGGTCGAAGTTACGTTCGTTGGCATAACCTTCGGCTAAGTAATGTTGCATCTCGGCAGTAGCGGGAAGACGTTCAAAGTTCTTAAGTCCTTCTTCGCGGTCTACTGCATGAAAGCGTAAACGGTTTAAGTCAACGAGTTCCACCTGTATGTTGCCTGCGGCATCGCGTCCTAAAAGCAAATTGCCACGTGAAAAGTCACGATGTATGATACCCTCATTATGTAATTTACCAGCGATGCGTCCTACGGCACGCAGATAATCGGGGGCTTCGGTGGCAGAGATATTACCTTTAATTAAATCTATATAGGTGTAGGGAAGTGTGCTACGCATTGATGCGTAATAACTATGCGTGAAAAGTAGTCCATGTCGCACACTGCACCATCCCACTGGGGCTGGACTGCCTATGCCTTTACTAAGTAACAATGCAGCATAGCGACACGAACGTTCAGCCTTCGAGGAACGTAGCAGTCCATAAGCAATGCGGTTGATAATATTGGGTATGCAGAAAGATTTTACAACGACAGTTCCTTGTGGTGTGTCGAATTCGCGTAATTCATTGCGCCCTTTGTAAATGGTGCGCCCATTGCCTGCAAATGAAAAACGTATGGGTAATGTGGCAACGAAAGTGCGCAAGTTGCTGAATGTAGGTTCGGTATGTACATGGCGCGGACAGAAAAAACGTATCACATTGTTGATTACGTGTGACCATGAACGATGCTGGCGTAGTGGACCACCTAACCATTGTTCAAAAAAATCGGGATGCCTATGGTTGAGCACCTCTATGACATGGCGTTTAAGTTCACGATCTTTGTCACGCTTTGAGCCTTTTGCATAGCGGTAGCGCAACCCAACTTCGGGCAATCGCACAACACGTCCTCCTGTTTTGAGCATGCTAATCCAAAACTCCCAATCCTCTCGTGCAATGATTTCAGCACAATATCCATCCGTTTTATCGTAGTCGGCACGGCGATATAGCGCACAAGTGTCAAGAATGTTTTTATGCGCTTCGGTCTTTAAATTAAAAGGAGGTAAATTCCAACGTCCCGTACGTTCGCCAAAGAAATCAGCCGTAGGAGCCACAGCTTTCACATCGGGGTGTTGACTGAGAACTTCTACAGCTTGACCTATAAACTGTGGCATAAGCAGATTGTCGGCATCAACAGGCAAAATGTATTTGCCATGTGACGCAGCAATGGCTGCATTACGTGCATGACACACACCCGCATTTGCTTGGTGCATAACGTGTATACGGCTGTCTGTGGCAGCAAGCGATTGCAATACTGCCAAGGAATTGTCGGTAGAGCCATCGTCAATGCACACCACTTCGATGTTGGCATAGTGCGAAGCCAACACGCTACGCACGGTGTCTGCTACATAGGCAGCTGCATTATATACGGGGATGATTACTGAAACCATGTTGGGAAAGATACTAAATGATGGACAAAAAGGGGCATGTGTGGCGCACAATGGCGTTAACCACTTGGAGATCTTGCGATGAAAACTTGCGAGCAAATACTGAGGAACTATTCAATAGCTCGTTTATATCATCGTGCGTCCACACGTAGGGTGAACCGCGTTGCCAATCAATTTTGCGCAAGCTGGATGTTTGCGTGTCTTCGGTTTGCGCGTTATAGACATTGGCACTGAAGGGGGAAGAGATGAGCATTGTTTGCACAAATATTTCGTCGGGGCAGAGCGTATGAGCCAAACGTTTATGCAACAAAGGCTCGTTTTGTAACAGATACTGACAAAAAGCTTCAGTGATGCTCACCCAGTTACTCCCTTTGGCAAAGGTAATTCCGCGAGGTGTGGAGCGTTTAAAACCTGTAATTTTTTGCAGAGCAAGCACAACATTGCGCACCAATGAACAGAGGGCGTGGGGTAGGGAACCTTTGTCCTTCATGTATTGTGTAAACAGATAGTAGCGATTGACCTTGCGGTGCAGGTCGCGCAAATGCCCTGAGGTTTTCCAATATGTCACATATTCCTTGTTGGGGTGTAGACTGAATATTTGACGTAATTGGTCGGGTGTTTTCAGTAGTAAGTCTACTCCCGAAAGCAAATGATAGTAGGCGTAGGGACCTTGTTGCGCTGCGGTTTTAAACAAAAGCATTTCAACTTCCACTTGTGCAATGTCTCCCCAACATACATCAAGATGTTGGGGCAAAAAGTGAAATCCTCCGTGGTGAGGTTTGTAGGTTGCAAATTGTTTTTGCATTTCAACAGCCTTCGCATCGATGTGTAAGTATACATCAAAATCTGTCGCATCGAGTTGACGCAACAAAGCCGTGAGCACTTGAGGTTCATTGTGGGCTATGACGAGAAAGGCATGTTTCATTTGAGTTTAAAACTTAAGCGGAAAGAGTTCTTGATGTGTAGCGTGTGTTTGAAGTCGTCTAAA
This sequence comes from uncultured Prevotella sp., assembly GCA_900542795.1. Taxonomy (GTDB): domain Bacteria; phylum Bacteroidota; class Bacteroidia; order Bacteroidales; family Bacteroidaceae; genus Alloprevotella. Next base: position 13,279 of record UQPD01000070.1, read on the forward strand.
CTTTTATGAAGTTCAAGATTTGCCTTTATTTTTGAAGCGAT
>UQPD01000071.1 GCA_900542795.1 uncultured Prevotella sp.
CTAATGAAAAATTACTACCTATTTCTGCGGAAGTTATTTTTTGAACATTACTTAACCGAGTTTTTTTGAGCATCTTTTGCGAGAAAAATGCAAAATTGTAATGTTTGTATGAAAAAATAAGTAACTTTGCACGGAATATTTATTTATCAGCAAGGGATACCTTAACCCTTCGAAAAAGATAAACGCCAATAATAAAAAACATCATACAATATGAAAGCATTTCGTATCCCCGTTGGGAAACTGTGTGCAGCAGCTCTTTTGCTGTGTACTGGCTTCTCATCAACTGTTCTCACCAGCTGTAAGGAGAACATAGACGATAGTGCCTTTAAAATCAGTGACAAAAAGCAGATTATGGAACTGCTTGAGGCTGACTCTACCTTTTCTGATATTGTAGAAATCATGAAGGAGGTGCAGTTTGGTTATACTGATCAGGCTTCACAATTAAGCAGTGTGCTTTCGGCTCGTGGCAACTACACCATGTTTGCTCCGACCAATGCAGCTATTAGATTATTCTTACAAGAGCGTGGCAAGAGCTCTATTAGCGAGTTGTCTCCCAGTGAGAAGAAGATGATTGCCTACAACTGCGTCATCGATAATGGTTCGTCAACAGCCTATGAATTGGCTGACTTTGCTGCCGATGGTACTCCCTTTGGAAACTCTACTCTCGATGACCGTCGACTCACAAGCGAACAGAAGGATGGTGAATATTACATCAATATGAATGCTAAGATTATTACATCGAACATTGAAGCCAGCAATGGTATGATTCATACGGTGGACCATGTAATCTATCCTTCTTCACAGAGTGTAGCTGAGATCATTGCCGATGCCCCTAACATGCGCATTATGGGTGCCCTTATCAAGGCTTCAGGTTGGGCAGATTCTCTTAGCACAAAAACTGTATTAGAAGATCAGTATGTGCGTGATAATGCAGCCCGTTTGGGTACTAAAGAGCACTTTGAGGCTTTAAATAGCAACTTTCCCTACATGAGCAAGCGTCGTATTCGTTACACAGCCTTTGTCGAAACCGACAGTGTGCTTCACAACGAATGGGGTATCCCCATGCCTGTAATGGGAGGTGACAACAATAGCGAAATAACCAACTTCGATGAAATCAAGGCTAAGATGCAGGAAAAATGTGCTGCAGCTTTGCAAAATTATCAAGATGCTGATAGCATTTCGAGTCCTAACAATGCCGTCAACCAATTCTTGGCTTACCACTTCATCTATGGTGGTTCACCCGTTACAGAATTAGTTTGCCACTACAACGAGTATGGCTACGATTTAGGTAAGGACTATAAGAACCCACAGACTAGCAATCTTTCAGTCAACGTGTGGGACTATTACACCACAATGGGTCAAAACCGTGGACTGATTAAGATTACGCAGGTTGCCTCAGACCACAAATTCTATGTAAACCGCATTAGTGAGTATGATAACAGTTTTAGTGGCGACTATAGAGAATTGGGTTTCCGCGAAAATAGTGTAGCTAATGGTTTGAACCTTCTTATTAGCGAACAAAATGATGTAGAGAAGGCGGATGGAACAAAATGCACGAACAATGCTTTGAATGGCTACTACTATCCCATCAATCACATTATGATCAATACCGATGAAACTCGCACGGCATTGGGTTCAGAGCGTATCCGCCTCGAAGCCATTACGATGTTGCCCGAGGCTATGTCAAACGACCTTCGCGATGCTGGTAGCCAGATGTATTTCCCCCGTGGTTACTTCAGCACAATCAGCAATGAGGGTGATGGTACGCGTATCTTCTACCTCACTTCAAAGCAATCTGGTGGTGAAAAATGGCAAGATGCACAAGGCGATGAATTCCTTGTTACAGGTCCTTACAACTTTGTTATGAAGTTGCCCCCCGTACCAAAGAGTGGTATGTACGAATTGCGTATGGGTACATCAAACAACCGTTATCGTTCGATGGTACAGGTGTACCTCGATGATAATCCCATGCCTTCAACGCCTACGGCACTTCCTATCGACCAGCGTGAAGATGCTTATTACGATTGGCCTAAGGGTATTTGGGTGAAGGATGAAACAAACAATTATGATGAAACCATCTGTCGTGAGTACGACCGTATTCTTCGTAATCAGGGTTACCTCAAAGGTCCGCAGTATTATTGCGTAAACCAAACGAAGGGTAAGACCACTATTCGTAACAATATGTCTGGTGGTGGCTACGGACAGAGTCTCCGTTACATCATTACCCGTCAGTACTTCGATCAGAACAAGACGTATTATATTCGCTTTAAGAATGCGATTGACAACATCAATACGCAGTTCTTCCTCGATTACTTCGAACTTTGTCCTAACAGCATTTACGACTCACCTGAAGGTGAAGACATTTGGTAAGGTATTAAGTATTACAGAACAAAAGTAATAAGTAATAGGTAATAAGTAATACAAACTATTGGGTGGATATAAAATAACCAGGTATATGAAGGGAACTCGTTCCTTTATATACCTGGTTTCTGTATGGAATAAACACCAAGCTTTGCACACCTACGGCATGCGAAGTTTGGTGTTTTTGCAAAAAAGTAGGCAGGTATGAGAGTTTGGGGATAAGTTCCTCTCATACTGCCCACCTTATATCACTTTCTTTCTTTACACTGCTTTTGGCAAGGCTTATCGCAAGCCTTTCCTTCTTTGCACTGCTTTTGGCAAGGCTTGTGGCAAGCTTTTCTTTCTTTGCACTGCTTTTGGCAAGGCTTATTGCAAGCCTTTCCTTCTTTACACTGCTTTTGGCAAGGTTTATCGCGAGTCTTTCCTTTGGGGCATTGCTTTGGGCATGGCTTGTGGCAAACTTTTCCTTCTTTGCATTGTTTTTGGCAAGGCTTTTGGCAAGATTTGTATCTCTTGCAATCCTTCATGCCTTGCTTGCAGCAATTCTTAACGGAAGTCGCTTTGTAGCCAATCTTGTCGAGGGCTTGGAGAATGTTATCAACATTGGTCTTGTCAGCATCGTATTTTACGATAACAGCTTGTTTGGTAGCACAAGTCTCAACCGATTTGATACCCTTCTCTTTTCGTAACCCCTTCTTGATAGAGGCTTCGCTGGTCTGGCTTTGCCACTGAGGGGTAGTGATAAACTTGGCAGTCTTAACATCTTTAGCCAATGCCAATGTGACACTAAACATCACAAGGCACAAAATAGAAAGAATTTTTTTCATAATGATTGTGTATTTGTTGTTTAAAGATTTTTTGGGGGGAGAAGACCTCTGCTGCACACATTTAAATGCGCTTCAGTCCACTACGCAAAGAGTTTGTTACCACACTCACGCTGCTTAAAGCCATAGCAGCTCCTGCAATTATCGGACTTAGCATAAAACCGCAGATAGGGTAGAGCACACCTGCAGCAATAGGGACACTTACTATGTTGTAGAAGAAAGCCCAAAACAGATTTTGGCGAATGGTGCGTACGGTGCGAGCAGAAAGTCGGATGGCTTGAGGCAGACGCAATAAGTCGGAGGTGAGCAAGGTAAGCATGGCAGTGTCAATGGCAATGTCACTGCCACGTCCCATAGCAACACTTAAGTCAGCTACTGCCAAGGCAGCACTATCGTTAATGCCATCGCCAACCATTGCAACTTTCTTACCCTCAGCCTGCAACTGTTTCACAAAGTTTGCTTTGTCGGCTGGCAATGTTTGAGCTACATAGTGGTCAATTCCCACTTCGTTGGCTACCACAGCAGCTGTTTGTGCATTATCTCCTGTCAGCATATAAGTTTCGATGCCCAATGCTTTCAGTTCTTGAATAGCCGTAGCAGAGGTTGACTTCACCTCATCTGTCAAGGCTACTAAAGCCAACACTTCACTTTCGTTAGCCAGTGCTATGATTGTGCAAGCCTTGCGTGCATAATCATCGGCAAACTGTTGCTGCTCTGTAGTAAGGAAAATATTTTTTTCTTGCATCAATTTGCAACTACCCGCATAATACATTTGTCCGTCCACGCAGCCCCCAACACCATAGCCTGGGAATGCTGTAAAGTGCGTAACCTCGCTAAGCGTTTCATTTTTTAGGAATGTGCAAACCGCCTCGGCTAAGGGATGTTCAGACTGTCGTTCGAGTGCGTGTAACACACTTCGTCCATGCGCTTCGGCAGTAGGTTCAAACCATGCAGCCTTAACTTCGGGGTGTCCCAAAGTGATGGTTCCCGTTTTGTCTAATACCACAGCGTTAATCTTCTCTGCCACTTCCAAACAAGCAGCGTCCTTAATAAGAATGCCTGCTGCAGCTCCGCGACCAATGCCCACAATGATGGCAGTAGGTGTTGCCAAACCTAATGAACAAGGACAAGCAATGACCAACACCGATACCATAGCTACCAAGCCATGCGTTAGTCCGTTCGTAGAATCCAGCAAGAGCCAAGCTAACAAGGTGATAAGCGCAATACCAATAATGGTTGGTACAAACACAGCTGCAATGCGGTCTACCAAAGCTTGCACAGGCACTTTACTGCCTTGTGCCTCTTGCACCATGTGAACAATTTGTGCCAATAAAGTGTCGGTAGCACGTTTCTCAGCACGATAGCGCAACGTACCATTTTTATTGATGGTTCCTGCCATCACTTTGCTACCCCTGTTTTTTTCCACGGGGATGGGTTCACCACTCAAACTGCTTTCGTCCACATTCGATATTCCTGCAGTAACTACTCCGTCCACTGCAATGCGATCGCCAGGACGAGCTAACAACACATCACCAGGTTTCACGTCCTTAACGTGTTTCGTAATTTCTTTTCCGTTAGGAAACACACAAACCACTTGTTGGGGTTGCAACTGCATCAGTTGACGAATGCTATGGGTCGTTCGATGTTTGGCACGAGCTTCGAGCATACGTCCTAACAGAATGAAAGCAGTAATCATGCCCACACTGTCGAAGTAGAGGTGAGGTTGCATACCGTGGGCAATAAACCATTGTGGAAAGAAAAGATTGAAAAAACTGTAAGCAAACGACACGCTGATGCTTAGTGCTACCAGGGTATCCATGTTAGATGTGCCATGCTTCAGAAGTTTCCAAGCAGGCGCATAAAACAGTCTGCCATATTTCCACAAGGAAAAAGCTGCCAAGAAACAGGACGCAACTTCTTGTCCTGCAAACAAATGAGGCACCATGCCTAACACCAATAAGGGTATAGCTACCGCCATAGCCCCCCAAGCATTCCGTTGCATTTGTTTGAGTTTAGCATCGTGTTGGAGTGGGGTAGCTTTTGGGGCTTTCTTATGTTTAGATGTTCTCTGAGTGTCTTGGTTTAATCCTTGTGCAATATTTTCTTCTGCATTTTTTTCTGAATTCGCCTTTTCCGAAAGGTTTTGAGAGGAATCTTCTGTGGAAGTGCTTTCGCAAAAATCATCAGTAGCAGAGTCATTATTTGCAAACAGGTTCCATTCACCTTCGTCTGGTTGGTCAATAACCAATTCAAATCCCATGCGGTCAACAGCTTGTTTTAGTTGTTGTGCCGTGCATTGTGTGTCATCGAATTTCACCGTAGCTTGGTTCATGGGGAGATTAACATTCACGTCTTCCACCCCCATAACATTGCGTAAGGCTTTAGTAACGTGTGCCGAGCATGAGGCACAACTCATGCCCTTTACAGGATATGTTCTTTCTATAATCATCTTTTATATATATATATAATATTGTGTGTCTGCAAAGTTAGTGCTCGTTTGCTTACCATCCAAAGATGCTTCACAAAGTTTTGTTTGTTTGCCAAAATTCTGATTTTAATTTCTGAAATTCTGATAGAAGTCGTCTAAACTTTTATGAAGTTCAAGATTTGCCTTTATTTTTGAAGCGATTTTTGTATATTGAAGAGGGAGTGTAGCGAGCTACACGACCGATGAGATGTCAAAAAGCGGTCAAAAAGAAAGGTGAAGATTGAATTTAGAAGAGATAAAAGTTTAAACCTAATCTTCGTCAGAAAAGTTTAGACGACTTCATACTTTAGAAAAATAGTCAACGAAAAAAGGCTGTAAACACCAATGTTACGATTTTTTTTATAAAAAACTGACTAAATGTTTGTTGTAAATAAAAAATGTATTACTTTTGCCCTTGAAATAACAAAACTCATAGATTCAGAAAGATTATGCAAAATCGCTCATTCTTCTTTTACGGTTTTTATTTTTACTTTGCCGAACAAGCAGAGCGGGACGTCGCATACCATCATCAAAGAGTTTGAACAATGAATTACGAAATCCCGCTTCTGCATAAGGAGCGGGATTTTTGCTACATAATACATCATAAAACATTACATGAGGAAAATCGCTATACAAGGCATCAAGGGTTCGTTCCACGACATTGCCGCACACCAATATTATAAGGACGATGAAGTAGAACTAATTTGCTGCGATACTTTTGAAGATATTTTTACCCAAATGCGTGATGACTATTCGCGTTTAGGATTGATGGCAATCGAAAACACCATAGCAGGCTCGTTGTTGCATAACTACGAATTGTTGCGCGAAAGTGGAATGACCATTATTGGCGAACATAAGTTACACATCGAACACAGCATAATGTGTTTGCCCGAGGATGATTGGGACACCATTACAGAAGTAAACTCACATCCCGTGGCACTGATGCAATGTCACGATTTTCTGAAAAAACATCCCAACATAAAGGTCGTAGAAGCAGAAGATACTGCAGGGTCTGCCGAAATGATTAGTCGCAAACATTTGCGCGGACATGCAGCCATTTGTCATGCAGGAGCAGCACCGCTCTATGGTATGAAGGTGCTCGAACAAGGCATTGAGGATAATAAGCACAACTACACACGCTTTTTGTTGATGTGCGATCCTTGGTCGGCAGATAAGTATCGCGACTTGCACCACACCAATAAAAGTAGCATCGTTTTTTCGTTGCCACACGAGGAAGGTTCACTTTCGCAAGTATTGAGCATCTTCTCGTTCTATAAAATCAACTTAACCAAAATTCAATCGTTGCCCATCATCGGACGCGAATGGGAATATCTATTTTATGTGGATGTGGTTTACGATGACTATGTGCGCTACCGTCAAAGCATTGATGCCATGCGACCGCTGTTAAGAGAACTCAAAATATTGGGAGAATACAACGCAAAATAAAAACCAGACTTATGACACAGCATATTCAACCCGCTCATCGCTTAGAAAGCGTGAGCGAATACTACTTTTCGCGTAAAGGCAAAGAGGTGGCACGTCTCAATGCCGAAGGAAAGGATATCATATCATTAGCAATCGGTTCACCCGATATGCCCCCTTCAACCGAAACTATTGAAACTTTATGTCGCGAAGCGCAAAAGCCAACAGCACATGGCTATCAGCCCACAACGGGTATTCCCGAATTGCGCGAGGCTATGGCAGGGTTTTACAAAAGATGGTTTGATGTAACATTAGATGCTAAAACCGAAATTCAACCACTAATTGGTTCAAAGGAAGGCATTTTGCACACCACTTTAGCATTCGTAAATCCTGGCGAAAAAGTATTAGTGCCCAATCCTGGTTATCCCACTTATACATCACTTTCAAAACTTTTGGGCTGCACGATAGTAAACTACAACCTCACGCCCGAAAATGGTTGGCAACCCAACTTCGAGGAGTTAGAGGCAATGGACCTTACAGATGTAAAACTGATGTGGTGTAACTATCCCAACATGCCAACTGGAGCTCCTGCCCAACGTGCCACTTACGAAAAACTTGTAGACTTTGCCCGTCGTCATCACATTGTGGTAGTAAACGACAATCCCTACAGCTTTATCTTGGGCAAAGAGCATTTAAGCATTTTGCAAATACCAGGAGCTAAAGACTGTTGCATCGAATTCAACTCCATGAGTAAAAGTCATAACATGCCAGGTTGGCGTGTAGGTATGCTTGCCACCAATGCCACTTTTGTAAGTTGGATACTCAAGGTAAAAAGCAACATCGACTCAGGAACGTTCCGTGCTTTGCAGTTAGCTGCAGCACAAGCCTATCAAAATTCAGACGAGTGGCACCATGAGGCAAATGTTAATGTGTATGCCCACCGTCGTAAATTGGCAGGCGAGATTATGGATGCACTGCATTGCGAATACGACCCTTCGCAAGTAGGCATGTTCCTTTGGGGACGTATTCCCGACACGTATGCCGAAGTTGAAGAACTTACTGAAAAAGTATTGCACGAGGCTTGTGTGTTTATCACTCCAGGTTTTATATTCGGTTCAAACGGAAAACGCTACATCCGCATTTCGCTATGTGCCAAAGAAGAAAAACTTGCTGAGGCTTTGCAACGCATTAAAGCAGTTTTTTGATTTACAAAACATCTTCCAAAAAGTAAAAAACCTCAAGTTTCGTATTTAGTTAAGACGGGCTGAAAGCCCAAAAGCGCCTAGCCCAGGGCAAGCGAAGCGACACCCTGGGTTACGCGGATTAATAGCATTGACGCCCTGTAAGGGCAAAAGCATTTTATATCGGATAAAAATAAGGCTTCTGCCCTTACAGGGCGTCACTAACGAACGTGCTTTGACCCAGGGTGTCGCTTCGCTTGCCCTGGGCGCTATTGCCCTTTGCTATGCATTATCGGCTGCATCTCAACAATTCAAGCAAGCTTGATAGTATTCGGTTTGCACGATAATTCAGGGCGCACTTGCTAAATCCGAAACTTGAGTAAAAAACCAAAAACTTAAAATAATATGGAACTCAACATCACTCCGCTCAACTTGACAGAACACGACGACAAACGTCCTATCGTTATAGCAGGTCCCTGCTCTGCCGAAACCGAAGAACAGGTAATGAACACCGCCACACAACTCTCAAAAAAAGGTATTAAACTTTTCCGCGCTGGCATTTGGAAGCCTCGCACAAAACCCGGAGGTTTTGAAGGTGTAGGCGAAGAGGGACTCCCTTGGTTAAACCGTGTGCAGAAAGAGCTCGGCATGAAGGTATGCACCGAAGTTGCTACACACGCACATGTTGAGGCATGCTTAAAGGCAGGTGTCGACTTGCTTTGGATTGGTGCTCGTACTGTGGCAAACCCCTTTGCTATGCAAGAGATTGCCGACACTTTGAAAGGTGTGGACATCCCCGTGTTGGTAAAGAACCCCGTAAACCCCGACTTAGAACTCTGGATTGGCGGTCTTGAACGCATCAACCAAGCAGGCATTACACGTTTAGGTGTAATTCATCGTGGCTTCTCTACTTACGAAAAGAAACTCTATCGTAACCTTCCCATGTGGCATATTCCCATTGAGTTGCGTCGTCGTTGTCCCGGTCTTCCCATCTTTGGCGATCCCAGTCACATTGGTGGTAAGCGCGAACTCATTGCTCCGCTTTGTCAACAGGCAATGGACTTAGGCTTTGAGGGCTTGATTGTTGAGAGCCACTGCAATCCTGATGCAGCTTGGAGTGATGCCAGTCAGCAAGTAACGCCTGATGTGCTCGACTTCATTCTCGACAAACTCGTTATTCGTAAAATCACCGATACCACCGAGAGCCTTACAGCATTGCGTAAGCAGATTGACGAAATCGATAACACACTCATAGAACTCTTGGCTAAACGTATGCGCATCAGTCGTGAAATTGGCGAATACAAGCGTAAGCACGACATGACAGTTGTACAAACCAGCCGTTACACTGAAATTCTTGACAAGCGCGGTGCACAAGGTGTGCTTTGTGGCATGGCTTCAGACTTTATCAAGGATGTATTCGAAAGCATTCATGAGGAAAGTGTGCGTCAGCAAATTGAGGTTATGAACCAATAATAAGTGTAGGTATTCAACACCTAAAAAAAGACATGAAGATACTTATTCTTGGTGCAGGAAAGATGGGCTCGTTTTTCGTAGACTTACTCAGCTTTGACCACGAAACAGCCGTATACGATGTAGACCCCAAGCGTTTGCGATTTATGTATAACACGCAACGCTTTACCTCGTTTGATGAAATTGAGGCCTTTCAGCCCGAAATGGTCATCAATGCCGTAACACTAAAATATACTCTCGATGTGTTTAAGGCGGTTATTCCACACTTGCCACACGATTGCATAATCAGTGATATAGCATCCGTAAAAACAGGTTTGCGCGAGTTTTATGCGCAATGTGGCATGCGTTACGTAAGCACTCACCCCATGTTTGGTCCCACCTTTGCCAACTTGGGTGCATTGAGCAATGAAAATGCCATTGTTATTACCGAAGGCGATTACATGGGACGTTTGTTCTTCCGCGACCTTTATAATCACTTAGGATTGCATGTGTGCGAATACACCTTCGACGAGCACGACGAAACGGTGGCATACTCCTTAAGTATTCCCTTTGTAAGCACCTTTGTTTTTGCTGCAGTGATGAAGCATCAAGACGCACCAGGCACCACCTTTAAGCGTCACATGCAAATAGCACGTGGCGTATTGGGCGAAGATGACACCTTGTTGCGCGAAATTTTGTTTAACCCACGCACCAGCGGACAGGTAAGTAAAATTCGCGAAGAATTGAAAGAACTCATTGAGATTATCGACCAAAAGGACGAAAATGCCCTCAATGCGTATCTCAAAAAAATTCGCGAAAACATAAAATAAAAAAGAAGTGATTGCGCAAATCAATGCACAATCACTTTTTTATTGGTAGAGTAAATAGTTTTTTGTACATTTGCACCGCACAAATCGCAAGGATTTGAGCAATTAGTAGAAAATTACACATTTATAAATATGACAAAGCGTAAGATTCAATTTAGTCTTGTCTATCGCGACATGTTCCAAAGCAGCGGTAAGTTTCAGCCGCGTAAGGATCAGTTGGAACGCATAGCACCTATTATTATAAAGATGGGATGCTTCGCTCGAGTAGAAACTAATGGTGGTGCCTTCGAACAGGTAAACCTCCTCTACGGTGAAAACCCCAACAAGGCTGTTCGCGCCTTTACAAAGCCTTTCAACGAAGTGGGCATTAAAACCCACATGCTCGACCGCGGACTTAACGCATTGCGTATGTTCCCCGTTCCTGCCGACGTGCGTAAGCTTATGTATAAGGTGAAGCATGCTCAAGGTGTGGACATTACCCGCATCTTCTGTGGCTTGAACGATGTGCGTAACATCATCCCTTCTATCCACTATGCACTCGAAGCAGGCATGACACCGCAGGCTACGCTTTGCATTACGAACTCGCCCATCCACACGGCAGAGTACTATGCTAACATTGCCGACCAACTTATCGAAGCAGGCGCACCCGAAATCTGCTTGAAGGATATGGCTGGTATTGGTCAGCCCGCCATGTTGGGTAAGCTTACCAAGATGATTAAGGACAAGCACCCCGAGGTAATTATTGAATACCATGGTCACTCAGGTCCTGGTTTGTCTATGGCTTCAATTCTTGAGGTATGTCGCAATGGTGCCGATGTAATAGACACAGCTATCGAACCCTTGTCATGGGGTAAGGTTCATCCCGATGTAATTTCAGTGCAGTCAATGTTGAAGCACGCAGGTTTCGATGTGCCCGAAATCAACATGGACGCTTACATGGAGGCTCGTAAGTTGACACAAGAGTTTATTGATGACTTCTTGGGTTACTTCATGAACCCTGCCAACAAGTTGATGTCTTCATTGTTGTTAGGTTGTGGTCTTCCTGGTGGTATGATGGGTTCTATGATGGCAGACCTCACAGGCGTGATGGGTGCTATCAATAACAACCGTAAGGCAAAGGGCGAAAGCGAATTGTCGGAAGACGAATTGCTCGTGAAGCTCTTTAACGAAGTGGCTTATGTATGGCCGCGTGTAGGTTATCCTCCTTTGGTAACTCCGTTCTCACAGTATGTTAAGAACATTGCCTTGATGAACCTCCTTACAGAGTCGATGGGTAAGCCCCGTTACTCAATGATGGACAATTCTATCTGGGGTATGATATTGGGCAAGAGTGGTCGTTTACCTGGCGAGGTAGCTCCCGAAATTAAGGAACTTGCTAAGGAAAAAGGCTTTGAGTTTACCGATGCCGATCCCCAAAGCTATTATCCCGATGACCTTGCTCGTTTTGAGAAGGAAATGGAAGAGAATGGTTGGGAACGTGGTGAAGACGACGAAGAACTCTTTGAGTTTGCTATGCACGAAACACAGTATCGCGACTACAAGAGTGGTGCTGCAAAGAAGCGTTTCTTAGCCGATCTTCAGGCAGCCAAGGATAAGGCAGGTGCTACAGGCATGAGCATTGAAGAGGCTACAGCCTTTAAGCATGCTAAGGCTGATGCCATTGTTGCTCCTGAAAGTGGTACCATCCTTTGGGAAATTGGTGGTGACGGTGAATGCGTCAAGGCTATCGAACCATTCATTGGTAAGGAATATAACGAAGGCGAACGTTTCTGCTACATCGAGAATACGCATGGTCAAATCAGCGAATTGCCCGCAGCACTTGGTGGCAAGCTCGTTGAAATCAATGCTAAGCAAGGTGCTCGCATCAACAAGGGCGATGTAATTGCCTACATTCAGCGTGCAGAATAAGCAGTGATTTTAGTACCCAAAGTGTCAAGTATTAAGTAGACTATTTTAGGATTTATCTCCATAAAATGTTCAACTTAATACTTGACACTTTTTTTGTTGCCATATTCTCCATGGAACGGCATCCCTAATTATTTACTTCTTCAACCAAACTTATACAGCAGAGTAATACGTATGAAAAGGCAGGGTATATTGATATAAATCATCGTCCAGCCTATGGCTGGACGACAAAGTAATATATATTAAAAGGCAAAGTATATTGATATAAATGGTCGTCCAGCAATAGGCTGGACGATAAAGTAATACTATATTCTTTATTCCTACGCTTCAATAACCCTTATACACGAAACAATATATTATGGCAATAGATATAGAATGGTAGGTTATAGAATCTTTTGAAGTTGGACTGGCGCAAAAGCATTGAAAAACATAATTTTCCTTCGCGCGCGCGTTCCTATATAATATATATATATATTTCCACATCAGCCTCTCTCGCGCTAGCCTCACCCCGTTAGGGGTGATATAAGGTAGCCAGGTATGAGAGAGAGGGGCTTGTTCCCTCTCTCTCATGCCTGGTTATTGGATATATCCCCGATGCACTTCGCACGCCGTAGGTGTGCAATTGGGCCTAGGCGTATAGCCGTT
>UQPD01000072.1 GCA_900542795.1 uncultured Prevotella sp.
ATCTACACGCGTAAGATCGTCGGCAGCGTCAGATGTGTATAAGAGACAGCCTTTGGGGAGTTAGCAATACATGCTTTATTATACTTATACTAAAACAATATGCTTAGATTAGATCAACGTGTTTATTTCATTGTCTTCAAGTGCTCGAAAGCAGCTTTTACGAAATCGTTTTCAGGATCTATACTCTTAGCAATTGTGGCGTACTTGGTAGCTTCAGCCTTATTGGGCGTTTCGATTGCCACATAATAGAAGAAGAGATAACGACATGCTTCAAAACGTGCATTACGTGCCTTAGCCTTAACAGCATCATCTTCACTCTCATTGATTACGTTTACGTAGCAGTCACGTACGGCAACAAGAGGTTTGTTGGTATCAGTGTTACTGAGGCGAGCCAACATTTGATAAGCAAGTACCTTGGGCAACTTATTCTCTGTTTGTGTAGCAATTACGTCCTTGAAAGCTTGCTCTGCCTTATCGTGATATGCTTGCTTTTGCTCAGGAGTATTATTTTGCTGCTGATATCCTGCCAAGTACTTAGTACCTAACTGATACTTATCAGAGATATCTGCCTTATCGCCAAGGAGTGCAAGATATTTCTCGAATACTTCGATACCCTTATCTGCCTGCTTATTGCGAACGTAGAGGTTAGATATTTCGTAGTAGTAAGAACCACGTTTGTTTACATTCTCTTCTTTCTTCTTATCCTCATCGATTGTAGGATATTTAGCTTCAAGATCCTTCACAGCCTCTTCGTAATAAGTGATGGCTTCAGGAATGTTACCGTTTTCCTTTGCGAGTTTAGCAGCGAAATCAAAGTCCATATAGAAATAGACTGAATCAACAAACTGCTTGTCGCGGATATAAGCAGCAGCCTCATTGGCACTCTTTAAAGCACCATCGTAGTCCATTGCTGATTCAATTTTATTGAACTTTGCAAAGAACTCCATACGAGGAATGATAATATCTTTCGGAGCGAGAGGTTTTACTTCGTTAGCAATCTGAACGATTGTATCAAGGTAATCCTCGTTCTTTACTGACATTGAAAAGAGTGCCTGTAAATAGTTTTCGCATGCACGAATGTCGAGGTGAGTTGTATCCTTGGGTGTTGCAGCATAATATACCTTGTAGCTTTCAATTGCCTTGGGATAATCATCAAGTTTGTAATAGATATTACCCAATTCAAGGTCTGCCTCTGTGAACGAAGGATCGATTTCCTTAATTTTGTTCAAGTAGTCAATAGCTGCATGAGGGTTAATATTCTTATACACAAAAGCATTACGCTTCATTGCACCCACGTTGTTAGGATCATTAGCAAGAACTTCATCATAACGAGCACCTGCTTCGCCCCACTTTTGGAACTTCATGAACACTTCGGCTGAGAACATCAAACCTGGAACATATGTAGGATCGAGTGCATAAACCAACTTAGCGCACTGACTTGCTCCCTGAAGTTCATTATTTTCAAGGAAGAAAGTACCTACAGCTACAAGATCTTCTTTACTCTTCTTAATTTTCTTTTCGAGAGCCATATAGACCTTACCAGCCTTGTCGGGATCGTCCATTTGTAAATTAACAACCTGTTCTGCTTGATCCTTATATTCAGGATTCAAAGGAGGACAATCGTAATTGCGTGTCTGAGCTTGTAATCCACTTACGCCTAAAGCGAGGAGCGCTGAAAACGCTGCTACGCGAAAAAAGTTCTTTTTCATATATTGTGTTGCTGTTTTATTCGTTATAAATCTTGCACTATGTGCATGAACTAAGCATGTTATGCGAAAAATCCGTGCAAATATAGCAAATATTCAAGAGATTATGCCTTTTATTTTCTATTTATTTACTGAAACTCTGCACTTTTAGTTTGTTTCGTTAGTTTAAGCTCGCCTCTTGTAACTCATCAACCGGCAAATTTGTTAATTCACTAACCTCTTGCAATGAAAGCCCTTTATCCAACAACTTTTTTGCTAAGAACAATTTTTCGCGCAGAGCACCTTGAGCCATGCCTTTTTCTATACCTTGAGCCATGCCTTTCTCTATACCTTGAGCCATGCCTTTCTCTATGCCTTGAGCTATACCTTTTTCTATGCCTTTCTCCATACCTTGAGCCATGCCTTTTTCTATGCCTTGAGCCATACCTTGAGCTAAGCCTTCATCACGAGCTGATTCAAGAACATCGTTCTGAATCATAACAGAGTCTATATGTTTGTCATAAGCCAAACGATCTGCATCGTTCATTGAATAATATTGCAATTTTTTACGCGCTTCTTGTAAACCTGGAGCTTGCGTATCAGGACGAATTTCTCCGTTTTTAAGGTAGTCAATCCACTCTTCAAGAGGAGTTACAGCTACCTTATTAAATTCATTGACACGAACCAATATATATTCAGGAAAGATATCAGACGGAGACTTTTTTACAATCGTACCTTTTTCTTTAGCGTTGACTTGCAATTGGTCTTTAGTATGAACACCAATGAAATTGTTTTGTCCCACATAAAGGTAATCAGAACCTTTACCTAAATCAAAATATAAGATACTGATTGAATAAATTTTCTTTACTTCCTTATAGGAATTACCCAAATTAATATGTTCGGTTATTGCCTTAGCTACTCCATAAAGAATACGCTCTAAATAATAGAGTTCAGTAGTATTTTGAACCTCAACAATAATGATATCACCTTTTTCGTCCTTAGCTTTGATATCGACACGATTAAACTTATCGGTAGAATCTTGCTGATTTGACTCACTCTCCAAGATTTCAATCACCTTAACCTTTTGGTTCAAAAATACTGTAAGGAAACCATCAAGTACATCGAAATTTGCCTTTTGTCTGAGCAAACGTTTTATGGCCCAGTCAAAACGTATGTATCTATCTTTTAATCCAGCCATATCTTTTTAAAGTTAAAAGTTTGAATTTAAGGAACATTCCTTTTACTTTATGCTCACATCTTTAACCTCTACAGGAGTAATAGGAAGGAGCTGCGAATTGTTGCAAATAATGGTTTGTCCCTTTTGTCCCTTGGTGTAAAAGAAAAAGTTTTTCAACATCGATCTACTACGAGGATCTGTATGTATGATGTATACCGAACGCAATAAAGGATAGTCTGCAGTAGCTATATAATATTGGTAAGGACGCACATACTTTGATCGTTCAATATCACTGTAACGAGATACACGCAACACATTAAAAGGGAGTTTAGAGAAATCAGCCAAAGCATTATCACTTGCCCCTTTAAGCCAATTAGCTCCCACAATACCAATAATATTAGGATCGGCTTCAACCATATCAATTACAGACTGATTTGTTTTTCCTTCTGACGCATAGACATTCCCCTTCAAGTTTTGTCCATTACAAAGCGAATCCTTCATGTAACGCACTGTACTTGAACCAGAATTATCGAACACAAGTTTGAGTTCACCCTTGCGATGTTTTGCATTGCTTAGTTGTTCCCAACGAGTTATTTTACCCGTAACAATGCCTTTGATTTCATCAAGTGTGATAATCGAATCCTTGCATTCTTTGTTCACAATCAATGCAATGGCATCCGAGGCAATCATAGATTGTGTAACACCTAAGCGATGGCCTTCAATAATAGTACGTTCATTAGAATTAAGTTTGCGCGTTACCACAATACAACGTATACTGTCATTAACAAGCATGCGTATAGCCTGGTCTTCACTCACATATTGCGGCTTCATATTAGCCTCAGGATGTGCCATACCAAAGCTTTGTATGATGTTGTCGAGGATAGGCTTGAAAGTTTCGTCAACAGCCACCTTAACATCATCTTCCTGCATCCAGTTAGAATTAGTCTTCTTATTACTTTTGCATGATGCCATAAGGCAAAGAGCAAAAAGAAG
Organism: uncultured Prevotella sp.; assembly: GCA_900542795.1. Taxonomy (GTDB): domain Bacteria; phylum Bacteroidota; class Bacteroidia; order Bacteroidales; family Bacteroidaceae; genus Alloprevotella. Next base: position 3,856 of record UQPD01000072.1, read on the forward strand.
TGTGCATTTTAATAAATTACTGAGTTTCATTTCCTTGTGTTATTATAGAATACTATAGCAAAGGTAGTACAAGGCACATAAAGAACAAAATGTTTTGAAACATTTTATCTCAAAATACGATAAAAAGGAATAAAAAAAAAGACAGGCAACAAACTACACTATGCAGTGCAGCGTTGTTGCCTGTCAAATTATAAGTTATTTCTTACATCAAGTAAAGGAAATATTACTGGATGCGGAAACGAACAGGAAGACGGAACCAAACAGGAACGGGGTGACCGTTCTGCTTAGCAGGAACGAAGCGAGGGAGTTTGCGAACTACAGCTGCAGCAGCCTGGTCGCACTCACGAGAAAGAGACTTTTCAATCTTCACATCGCTTACAGAACCGTCAGTACCTACCTTAAAGCGGAGTACTACAGTACCTTGCAATTCCTGTTCCTGAGCAATTTCAGGATACTTAAGGTTCTTGCTTACAAACTGGAGCAAAGCAGCTTCGCCACCAGGGAATGTAGCCTGTACTTCTACGAGGGCATTGTCAACCACTTCAGGTTCCTTGGGAGGAGTGACAGTACCACCAGCACGTTGGTTTTCCTTCAAGTCGTCGATGTTGATACCAGAGTTATCACCATTAGGGTTCACATAGTCTTGTGACGCGATGGCAAACTTATTCTTAGTAACCTCATCCTGAGTTTTGAGTTCCTTAGAATGATCTACCTTATCGTCTTCAACGATTTTAGGAACGGTAAACTGAATAGAAGACTTCACGTTTACCTTTTCAATTTGCTTAGGTTCCTCGTATTTGAGTTCGGGTTCTTTCTTCTTTTCTTCCTTCTTCGGTTCATCCTTCTTCAATTCCTGAAGTTCGGTGATTTCCTCTGAAGCCATATCTTTATTCTTAGCGATAGCTTGTTCTACTGCCGACTTAAGAGCAATACCGACAGCTACTATTGCAATAAGAATAAGAACGATAAAGATCGCACGGAGTTGGAACTTGCCTTTATTGGCGCGGTTACGATAAGCTCCGTACTCCTTGTTACGTCCTTCGAAGACCAAGTCACACCATTGTTTTGATGCTAAATCTATTTTAGACATAATTTTTTGTTATACTTAGCTTATTGTTATTACTGCGCAGAGCCGTTTTTCAAAGCATCAATTTTAGCTTTGTCACCGTCTACGAACTTATCAATTACATAACGTCCAATACTGCAAATCTGCATTTCGTCGAGCACCTGAATAAGGTTATCATAAGTAGCTTTATCAGATGCCTTAATGATTACACTTGGAGTGTACTCAGCATTTTTGATTTTGTTAAGCTCTTCCTTATACTGTGCCTTCTGCTTTTGTTCTTGCTGAACGTTAGATGTTGCCATGCGAGCATACTTATCTTTCAATGCCTGAACAGCCTTTACAGCTTGGGGGTTGCTTTCGAGAAGCACCTTACGCAAGCCATTTTTGCCGTAAGTAGTGGCAAACAGTTTACCTTCATTAGGAATGTCGGTACCACCATCGGGTTTACCCTTGAAATAGTAGAGCGTGTTATTCTCATCGATTAGGATAGTAATAGCCTTAGAAGCTGCCACCTGACTCTGATTCTCTTCTTTTGTATCTTCTTTATCCGAAGGCATAGAAATTTCCATTGTCTGCGGTTTGAGAAGAGTTGTACAAAGCATAAAGAATGTCACGAGCAACATGATCATATCCACCATCGGCGTGAAGTCCACGCGCGAGCTCATTTTCTTTTGTTTACTTCCACCTAATTTTGCCATAACATTCAAATTTTAGTCTTCTACGCCTTTAAGTGAGGTAATCAAATTGTATCGATTTTCCTCAATCTCGCGCAGAGAATCCATAACTCTTTTAATTACAGCGTAGGAAGTAGACTTATCAGCCTTAATTGCAATACGCATATTCTCGCCACACGCTTCACGTGCTGTGCTTACCCAGGTTTTCAGCTCATTGTTTACGCTGTCGCAAGGAATACCGGCTTCTTTGCTCTTAGTGAGCAATTCATTCATTCTGTCACCACTTGCAAGCCATCCCTTGATAGTGTTAAGAGGTGTACCGAATGTAGGAGCCTGTGCAAATTCCTTCACTTCCTGAGGAGAAAGATCCAACTTATCGGCCTGATTCATAGCTTCAGCAAGCTTAGTGAGGCCTTCGGGAGAGTCCATTGTCATGAACACCTTACCATTCTTCTCGACAAAGATGGTAAGCAAGTTGGTAGAAGGAATCTTGATTTCAGAGACCGAACCAGGTGTTACCACCTTAATAGGTTCTTCCTTAACGAAAGTAGCAGTCAACATAAAGAAGGTAAGCAGCAGGACCATGACATCGCTCATAGGCGTCATGTCTATGAACGTATCTTGTTTTTTAATTTTAAAACGTCCCATGTCTTAAATACCTTTTTATGCTATTAGTGAGTTGCAGAGAAAGTTTCTACGATAGTAAAGCCAACTTCGTCGAGGCTGAAAGTCAAGCGGTCGATTTTGTTAGTGTAGTAGTTGTAAGTAATAACTGCGAGCGCACCAGTTGCGATACCAGAGGCAGTATTTACAAGTGCCTCAGAGATACCTACTGAAAGGGCTGAAGAGTCAGCACCACCTTCGCCAGCACCCATAGCTGAGAACGACTTAATCATACCCAATACAGTACCGAAAAGACCCATCAAAGTACCGAGTGTTACAATAGTACCGATGATAGGAAGGTTTTCCTGCATCATAGGCATTTCGAGAGCTGTAGCCTCTTCAAGTTCCTTCTGGATTGAGAGTACCTTCTGTTCCTTAGTCAAAGTAGTATTCTCTTCCATTTCCTTGTACTTGCGAAGAGTTGCGCCTACAACGTTAGCTACAGAACCACGCTGCTTGTCGCAGAGCTGCTGAGCCTTAACGAGGTCGTTCTGACGAAGAGCAACCTTAATGTCTGCAACGAACTTAGTCAAGCTTGAACGACCATAAGCATTACGGATAGCGAAGAAACGCTCGATAGCCAAAGCTACAACAGTTACGAAGAGTGTCCAAATGATAGGCACAACGAAACCACCTTTGTAAACTGTACCAATGATACCTGCAGGTTCGTAAGTATTTTCAGAGAAAACTGAGAACATTGCGGGATCACCTTCAGCACCCTTGAAGTTTGAAAGGTGACCAGCACCGAAGAGATAGAGACATACGGCGATGATTGCACATACGATGATTACAGCGAAACCAGACTTGATGCCGGTAAAGCCCGCTGATTGTTTTTTGGGTGCACCCTTGGGTGCGCTAGCATTTGTAGTTGCCATTGTTGTAAAAATTAATTGTTTGTAGAAATTTTAATGATTGATTTTCAATTATTTTGCTACACACGCTTTGCATAGCCACGTTTATTACGTGGCAAAGATAATACATTAAAATGCAAATAACGCCTTTTAAACACACTTTTTTTCTGAAAAAATCTGGTTTTATGTAGTAAAACTCGATTTTACCGCGTCTATAGCCTTTTTAAAAGAATTAAGTGTTAAATATCAGCCATTATATTCTATTAGGCAAAGTCATTTTTACCTCTGCACATAACCAAAATGTAATACTGTATACTTAGCACTTAATACTTATTCAATTACTTATTGAGTGTTACACGTCCCGAGCCAATCATTTGTCCATCAGCAAAGACGTAGGCTGAATATGTACCTCCACTCAAGAATTCGCTAACAGGCACATAAACCGAAGTATGCACCTCTTGGCCTGAATATTCAATGGTTTTAGCCGCCGAATAACCAATGTTGCGATTTTCGTAATGGAAAGTTCCCGACTGATTTACCACCTGCTGTCCAGGTTTAAGCAATCTCACATAAACTGTGCGATTACCTGCTGTTGCTGTTACGTTACGAGTAATAGTAAACGACACGGCAAAACGTGCAATATCCTTGCTTTTCTTAGCATTCTTACCATTTTTCTTCAATGGTGTAACCGAAATACCAGTAGCATTCAACTGAGCAGCAATAGCCACACGTTCATTAAGATGTGAGTTTTCAGCTTGGATATTACTATTTTCTTGGCGCACACGTTCTGCATCAGCACGAGCCATATCGCGTTCACCCACTAAGGCTTGATTAACTTGTTGCAAAGAATCAACCTGTCGGATATAATCGCGCAAAACAGCACGTACAGTAGCGAGCTCATTTTTCAAACGAAGAATTTCTGCAGAATTATCAGCCTTTGTGCGCTTCAGTTCCTTTAAAAGATTCTCAGCACGGGCTTGTTCTTGATTCAATCGGTTAATAAGCGAATCGTCTTTCACGTTGCGCTTCAATTCACCATATTGGCTTGCAAACTCTGCATATTGGTTTTCCATTTCCTTTTTGTCGAGTTCGGCAAGCTGACGCAATTCTGCCAATTCCTTTTCTTTGTCTTCGAGTTTCTTTTTGTCACCATTACAAGCAACCATCATGCCGATAACAGCAAAAACGAAGACGAGCAAGAGAGTATGAGTTGACTTTTTCATATATACTATAAGGTGTTCTCCCCTGCCCTATTCTCACAGCTAAATAGGGCATTAAAGGAGAGAACAGATTTTTAATTACTCAATTACAGTGGTCCAACCATGCACATCAGGCTCAGTACCATACTGAATGGCACGAAGATGTGTATAAAGCTTTTCGCTCCAAGGACCTGGTTTACCATCCTTCGAAATGACGTAGCTCTTATGGTTTTCAAGATCGTCAATTTTACGGATAGGACTAATCACAGCTGCTGTGCCACAAGCACCAGCTTCTTCAAAGGTTGTGAGTTCTTCCTCAGGGATAGGACGCACTTCAACCTCCATGCCTAAGTCCTTAGCCAACTGCTGCAAGCTGCGGTTGGTAATAGAGGGGAGAATAGAAGACGATTTCGGTGTAATATACTTACCCTCTTTAATACCAAAGAAGTTAGCAGCACCACATTCGTCAATATACTTTTTTTCCTTGGCATCAAGATAGAACTCTGAAGCATAACCTGCATCATGTGCCATCTTGTTAGCAGCCAAACTGGCTGCGTAGTTACCACCCACCTTATAACGGCCAGTACCTAAGGGAGCTGCACGATCATATTCGCGAATAATTACATAATCGTTCGTAGCAAAGCCCCCCTTAAAGTAAGGACCTACAGGCGAAACAAAGATGACAAACAAATATTCGTTAGCAGGATGCACACCAACTTGAGCCCCCGTACCAATAAGAAGCGGACGTATGTAGAGCGATGCACCACTTTCATAAGGCGGCACAAAACGTTCATTCAACTTCACAACCTTCTTCACCATTTCTTCAAAAAGTTCGGTAGGAAGTTCAGGCATAAGGATACCACGACAAGTACTCTGCAAGCGTTCTGCATTATCCTTGATGCGGAATGCGCGAATTTTACCATCAGGGCAGCGAAAAGCCTTCATACCCTCAAAAGCCTCCTGACCATAGTGAAGAGCTGTGGCAGCCATGTGGATGTTGATGGTTTCAGAAGACGAAACCTCTATTTCGCCCCACTTGCCATTACGGTAGTAGCAGCGCACGTTGTAATCGGTGGGCATGTAACCAAACTTGAGGTTTGCCCAATCAATATTTTCCATAATGCTTCATTTATTATTTAATTTGCCGACAAAATTAAGCATTATATCAATAGAGTGTACACAAAATGCAAGAGTTTTTACAAAGCTAACAATAAAATGGGCATAACAAGCATCGAAATCCCTATAGATTAACCGTTCTAAAATTTGGCAATTTGCCTCATACACTTTAACTTTGCACTAATTTTGCTTTGCGCAAATTAGGCTGCGGCTCGGCAATAAAAATAAAAATCCCTTGGCTTTTTATTTTGTATTGAACTCGCCTTGCACTAATTTTGCATAAAAAATAACACATATTCCTCCACACACCCAACATGTACGCAATTATCATTAACGCTGTAGCCATTATCGTGGGCAGCGCCATCGGAGCACTTTTTAAGCGCGGCATTAGCGAAAAATACGTCAACGTGCTCAACTCTGCTATGGGACTTTGTGCCATCACCTTAGGTATGAACGTTGCCATCGAGAGCATGCAAAAAACGCAATACCCCGTACTTTTCATTTTCTGTTTGTCATTAGGTGGTCTTACAGGCACCTTACTCAAAATGGATCAACGCATGGAACGCGCCACACGTCGTATTTCCACAACCAACCTTGCCGAAGGCATTACCACAAGTATATTACTATGTTGCGTTGGCACCCTTGCCATGATGGGTCCTGTTATGAGTGCACTCTATGGTGACAACACCTACTTAATGACAGCTGCTACACTCAATCTTGTCACAGTTCTTGTGTTAGCCTCGTCCTATGGCTTTGGCATTGCACTCACTAGTATTGCTGTGTTTGTATGGATGTCAGCCATCTACGGCATTGCACTCCTCTCCCGATCATTTATCTCCACCGAACTCATCTCTGAAGTTTCACTTGTCGGAGGTATCCTCATCACAGCTTCAGGTTTGGGCGTACTACACATAAAGGATTGCAAAACCATCAACCTGCTTCCCTCTCTCTTTATGCCCATGTTATTCTTTGCCGTTCGAGCATTATTTCACCATTTTGGAATAGTTTTTTAAACAGATTGTTCGCGCGCGCGTTCCTATAATATATAATAAGGTAATTCTAAAAGTTCTGACAAATAGGTTTACACACAATTAAGAACACTGCCATCTCACACCCAACTATTATTATGCATCTACCGACATTGGTGTCGCACAAATGGCTAAGGGGGCTAACTTAGGCATCTGGTTCGACACAGACATCAAGAGCAGTGTTGCGGGTCAACTGAATCCCTTATTCAAGAGTTTTACGCAAAACGAAAATATGAACATTAACTGCGAGATAGATAAAGTAGAGAACGGTGCTCCGTTAGCATTCAACAAGGCTTGGGACTTTGCCTTACAAACGGGTAGTCCTGCTCTAACAGGCGGTGTTACGAATGTTGAACGTCTCTTCCCCAATGGTCTTCCCTTCTTTGGCATGAAAAAAGTAATATTCTTCGACAACTCAAACGATCAAAATTACTACTTCACAGCCCCACAACCTAATGGTCGCTTCGGTGCAAATGGAAATAAATAATGAATAATGAACGATGAAAGATGTACATCATTTTTCATCGTTCGTTTTTTATTTCGTTCATTATTCATCGCTCATTTTTTATTTTCTTCTTTTTTTATTATTATTGACTGAGCCCACTTTAAAAAGGGGCATATTTTGAATCCAGTCTGACCAGTGTGGTCATTCTGAGTGAAACATAGCAATCGGCTCCGCTGGTGAATATCTTTCGAGAAATCGCTTTGAAAGAGCCGAAAACTTCTCTAATAGGCCCGAAAAAGGCAAATATCGATCTTTGAAATGTTGAAATCTGGAATATTACCATCCTTCGGAGGTTCATCCACATACATCTGCTATATGCATGCATACGATGTTTGAGCAAGCCCCTATATCGGGTCTTGCCATTACGTGTATGAAAACTGTATTGGAACATGGCAGCTTCTACGTTATTCCGTTTATGCTGTTCCTCTAAAGGAAGGCTTTCTATCTGCTTCCTTAGCTGATAGGCTTTAATGTCTTTGTCTTCAAAGTAACGCCAACCGGTTTTGTTGTTCCATGGGATTCTCCATCGCTTTCTGGAGCCCTGCTTTGTGACGGCTTTGACGGCCTCATAGGTGTTGCCAGTAGCAATTTCCCTGATGGTCAGACCATCCTCGTCATGTGGTATCAGTTCCCATCTACAGCCACCTTGCATCTTACCTGTCTTGAGTTGCATGGCATTGTGATTCTTCGCAAACTCTCGATTGTCTGGACTTTGATAGGCACCATCTGCATAAAGGTCTTTAATGGTAGAATCCGTGACACGTTCACTGTTTTCCACAGCCTCCTGAAGGAAATGGCAGTCTGCAAATACTGCAGTTTCAACCTGAACGGAAGTGATGATGTTAGGCTTGCCTTCCTCTACAGTCTCTGTGATGTTGGTCACATAGCCTTGCACCTTCTGGTCGTTCTTGCTACGATAGGTTGCATCAGGATCGTTAGGATTCTGAAGACTGTCAGCCTTTACCTCCTTCTTGTCTCGAAGTACAGCCTTTCCGTCCATTATGACATACTGTTCATCAAACAGACGCTGAAGAAGATCATGTGCAGGAGAAGTAGCTGGAAAAGCTGCCAGTATCTCCATGATGAAATTACCAATTCTGGCAAGATTGCTCTGAAGCGTATCAGAGTCAGAGCGATAAACTGTCTTGGAGGAATCCTCTTTCAAGTATTCCTTTGCCCGTTCTTCCTGCTCTGGGGAGAGATGGGTAAGTGTGCATGTCTTGAGGAACTTGACCAGAGTTGTATGTATCAGTTCATAGCGAGACTGGCAAGCGATATTGCTGCCGATAAGCTTACTGTCCATACGGACGCATTTGCCTGATATCTTGAGAAGATGTACCTGATTGCCGGCAAGCTGCTCGAAGCAGAGCTGCATCAGGTCAATGCCAGTTCTTTCCTGATATTCGCAGATGCGGCGGCGAAACAGATAATAGGTATCTATTGATGGGGTTACATCAGTCAGAAGTTCCATGCCGAGAGCCTTTCTGGTAAGAAGGTCAAACTCGCACTTCTCAAACAGATCCTCGTCGCTGCAACCGAATCCCTCCTTCAAGACTGACATTGCCACGAGTATGCGAATGGAGGCATTTGGGCGGCCGCTCTTCTTGCCTTCTGGAAACAAAGGCTTGAATATCTCCTCATCAATCTTGGTCGTCACGAGACTATAAAATTGGTTATGCCATGCGTTGGGGTCAGAATACTTCTTTGAAGCACGACTTCCTAACTGCATTGAGGGAGCCGTGAATATATCTAACTGAGGATTCGGATTTGTCTTTTTAAACATAGTCATTCTGTTTGATTGATGGTGTAAAGATACGAAAAATATTCCAGATAACAGCATAAATCAGAGATTATTTTCGTGAAATATAAATATTTAAAACAAGCCTTACTTTTTAAAGTGGGCTCACTACTCAAG
>UQPD01000073.1 GCA_900542795.1 uncultured Prevotella sp.
GATAAACCCTCACTCTCATACCTGGCTACCTTATATCACCCCTAACGGGGTGAGGCTGTCGCATGAAAGATTCTAATGAAAAATATGACCTATTTCTGCAGAAGTTATTTTTTGAACATTACTTAATAATGAATAATTGAGCGGGCTTTTTTCATTTTTCATCTGTTCCGCGCCTTGCTCAATTATTAATTATTCATTATTAATTATTCATTATTTCGTTGCATCTTGTAAAATCATTCCTGCGATGGTGAAACCAAAGATGGCTGTTATGTGCGAAAGACTACCATTTATTTGTGCCTTTTTATTATCCCATTTGTGGTTAAGCAAGGCTGGGTAGCCAGCACCACTTTGGGCTTGCGAGCATTGGCAGAGTTCTGAATCGCACGGATGATTTTCGCCCAAGTTAGGCAAGAGTTCATCGCTATATACGCATTTAAACTTGCGCGAGGGATAAACACCATCGCGCTTAAAACGACGACGCAATGCTGCACCTAACGGACAGCCTTTTACCTTCCAAAATTCAGCTACGGCAATTTTGGTAGGGTCTATTTTAAGTGCTGCTCCCATCGACGAAAAGAATTTAGCCTTGGTGCGCGTTGCATTGAGTATGAGCAATGCTTTGTCTTGCAACGAGTCAATGGCATCGACAATGTAATCGTAGGTATCGAGTTTAAACTCATCTGCCGTGTCTGCCGTGTAAATCTTTTGTAAGGCTATGATTTCGGCATTGGGGTTGATGCTGAGCAAACGTTCTTTCAAAGCTTCAACCTTCACCATACCCACTGTTTGCATCGTTGCCATGAGCTGACGATTCACATTGGTGATGCACACACGGTCGGAGTCGACAAGGGTAAGATGGGTAAAGCCCGAACGTACTAAACTCTCGGCACACCAACTACCTACACCCCCTACACCAAACACAATAACACGCTTTTGGTGCATTGTTTGCAAAGCTTCTGCCCCTAACAATCGCTCTGTGCGGTTGTAAATGGCTTTTTCTATGCTTCCCATTCGGTTTTCAATGTATTAAAACTTTCAGCCAACTCTGTCATGTTTTTAAACAAGAGGTTTGCGCCCTCATCAGTCAAAGCGCTTTCGGGCAAAGGACCTGTGTTGACTGCTAACGTAAAAATGCCTGCTGCCACACCTGCACGTACACCAAGCGGTGCATTCTCTACAACCAAAGCCTCATCGGCACATACACCTGCCTTTTCCAATCCCATTAAGTAGGGTTCGGGATTAGGCTTACCATGTTTTACGTCTGCACTCGACACGATTAAGTTGGGCGAGAAGTAGCCAGGATAGTTATGTGCCAAACGGTCGAGCAAAGACTTTTGTCCACTACCTGTTACTACCACAATGGTTAATCCTGCACGCTTAACAGCCTCAAGCACTTGTTCTGCACCAGGCATTTTAGGAGCTTCGGGACAAGCATTGAAGAGTCGGCATTTTTCTTGATAAATCTGCTCTATCTCCTGTGGTGTTGCATCACGTTTCCAACAGCGGTTTGCTAAAATATTGATGGTAGAAGCCCCCGTACGTCCTTCGTATAGAAAAGCCTCAATGGGGTCCATCTCCAAATCAAACTCTTTGCACACCTTTACCCATGACTTGGCATGATTGGGCATGGAATCAAAGAGCACACCATCCATATCGAAGAGCACTGCACGTAAGGGCTTAGTAGGTGCAGCATGTTGCTTTCGGTATGCCTCGATTTGCGACTTAAAGGTCATCTTATATATAAGATTATATATATGTTACTAAAAAACATCCACAACAAAGACGTGCATGACGTGTCTGTTGTGGATGCTTCGTTTTTATAGGAGATATTATAACTTAGCCTTGATAGCCTCAGTTTCTTTTTCGTAACCAGGCTTACCGAGCAAAGCAAACATATTCTTTTTGTAAGCCTCAACACCTGGTTGGTTAAACGGATTTACCTCGAGCAACAAACCACTGATGCCACAAGCACGCTCAAAGAAGTAAATCATCTGACCGAGGTGATACTCGTCGAGCTTTTCAACAACAAGACGCATATTGGGTACACCGCCATCAACGTGAGCAAGTTGTGTACCTAATTCAGCCATTTTGTTTACTTCGTCAACACGCTTACCTTCGAGGAAGTTCAAACCATCGAGGTTCTCATCATCGTGAGGGAAGAGCACGGTGTGGTTAGGAGTTTCAATCGAGATAACAGTCTCGAAGATGGTGCGTTCGCCTTCTTGAATCCACTGACCCATAGAGTGGAGGTCGGTAGTAAAGTCGACTGCTGCGGGGAAGATGCCCTTGCCATCCTTACCTTCGCTCTCGCCATAAAGTTGCTTCCACCATTCGTTCATGTAGTGAAGCTTAGGCTGGAAGTTTACAAGAATTTCAGTTTTCTTGCCATCAGCATAAAGTGCATTGCGCACAGCAGCATACTGTTCGGCTGGGTTTTCAGCAAAAGGAACTTCAGGAGCAGTGAGCTTCTCCATATCGGCAGCACCCTTTACCAAAGCTTCGATATCGAAACCAGCACAAGCAATGGGGAGCAAACCTACGGGAGTAAGCACTGAGAAACGACCACCTACGTTGTCGGGAATGATAAAGCTCTTATAACCTTCCTTGTCGGCAGTTACACGGGCAGCACCCTTTTTAGCATCTGTTACAGCCACAATAACCTTGCGAGCCATTTCGATGCCACGCTGTTCCTCGCACTGCTTACGCAAGAGACGGAAGGCTAAAGCCGTTTCGGTAGTAGTACCACTCTTTGAGATGTTGATAACACCAAACTTGCGACCTTTGAGGTATTCAGTAAGTTCGTAGAGATAGTCTTCGCCAATGTTGTTACCAGCAAAAAGGATTACAGGATTTTTTCCATCGTTAGTAAGCCATTCAAAGCTATTGCCAAGAGCCTCAATCACAGCACGTGCACCAAGGTAGCTACCACCGATACCTGCCACTACAATGGTGTCGCAGTTTTCGCGAAGCACCATAGCAGTTTCATTCAAATCGGCAAGGTGTTCGGGTGTGATGCTTGATGCCAAGTGCATCCAACCTAAGAAATCGTTGCCTGCGCAAGTGCCTTCTTCGAGTGCCTTTTGTGCAGCTTTAACACGAGGTTCGAGTGCCTCAACGGCACCGGCAGCCAAGAATGAGGCAGCCTTATTTACTTCTAAGCTAATATTCTTGCTCATAATACGTAATAAAGTTATTTCGTAGTTTTTGTATTTGAGGGCAAAGTTAGCGCAAAACAAAGAAAGTGCCAAAGTTTTTCTATTATTATTGCGTTTGGTTTACACTAACTTTTAAAAAAACACTTTTTTGGCTTTTTCTTGAACCTGCCTTAAGGGTGCTTCACGTGCCAGCCCAACCCCGAAAGGGGTTTATTTATGGACATTCAAAAAAATAATTTATGAACATTTATGGCTCATTGATGGACATTTTTGACTAAAAACACAAATATTTTTGACCACCCCAAGCGCATCACATCGATGGAAGAATTATCGTATGTAAGTATTGTTATTCAGAAAAAGAGTAGAAGGTGAAAAACATGGGTTCATTTCTTGTTGTCGTTACACTAATGCCAATCATACCAAAGCAGACCGATATAAACTTTTACTATTTATATCGGTCTGCTTTGTTGTAAGGGTTTTAGAACCTAAAAAGTTTATCCTTCTGGCTAAGTTTGACAACTATATATTTGTTATCTCTCAACTTAGGAGGAAGTTTGTCAGACAAAATAGAGGCAACAAATTGTAAATTTTTATTCTCCTCTAACAACTTTGCTGTTTTCAGCAACTGGTTGCTATGCAGCAGTTCTTTTTTGTCATACAAACCAAAGTGCAAACAAGGTATATGTTCTTTGTCTGCAAATAATATATAAGCCATATCAAAGCAAACAATTTCCCCTTGTTTCTTTCCTGAGCTAAAGTTTACAGTATCAGCATCAAGTCTCTTTACGTCAAAGCGATATATTTCATTTTTACTGCCTTTTTTTGCAGGAGTTTCAAAAATCATGCCATATTGCTCACCATAAAGCAACTGAGAAATCTTAGAGAGATATACATTCAATTTGTTCAACTGTTCTTGGACTTTGTTCTTGAATTCATCGCTAAACAACTTGTTGTCAATGTTTTCTATTTGTTTGTTCAATTGTTCTATCTTTTCTTCAACTTGGTCTATTTGCTTTATTTGCTGCTTTATTGCACCTAACTTCTCATGCTTTTGAGTCAGTTCTGAAATTAGGTTTTCATAATCAGCATATGTGGCAGCTTGAGCCAACTTTAGACTTAATGCTCTTTCTGAAATATGTAAATCTTCTATTTTTACTTCCAAAGCTTTTATCTGCGCCTCTATGGCAGGCATGTCTTCAGCTATAAAGTCGGCCTTCCTGACAAGCATGCTGTTATGATGCTCCAATAGCTCTTCAAATGTATGATGTAAATTAGGCACAAAACGTTGAGCTTGGCTATAAATTATTTTTAGTGTATCAACATCTATGTCTGACCTCTTGCTAAGAATTTCTTCTTTAGCTTCTTCCATTATGGAATGACGCAACCTCAAAGAACTTAAATTCGCGGAAAGTGATGTTATTTTGTATTTTAGATCAGTCAAATTTGACATATCCTTATCAAATTCTGGATTCAAGTGCATTTGCTTTTTTTGAGCTTCCAATTCATCTATTTCGGAATTGACAATACCAAGTTCCGATGCTAACACATTGCGGCTCTTCTCTTTTTGCAATTTTCTCTTGAAGTTCTCTTCGGTTTTCAATTCTTCGAGAACATGTTGACGCATATCTCCATCATCATATTCGCATCCTAACATATAGAGATAGAGGGTTTCGTACACTGCATCACTATTCACTCCCTCTAGGCATCGCAGAGTTTGTGTGACTGCTACATTTGTATATCTTACATTATGAGCTATCAACTGTCTATATGTAGGTTTTACGGTTTCAACTCCCATCGTAACAAGTTGGAGAGCCTTTCTGAATTCGTTTTCGTTGGAATATTTTGTGCCATTAATTTCATTTATAGCCTTATCACGTGGCAAGAAATTCCTTTTAATACGAACTTCCTTCGTGCAGTCAGTCCAATCGCTGACCAAGACCAAAGTAATTAATACCTCATTTTCTGCCAAGAATTTCTTTACTTCCTCATTGGCTCGTCTGTTGTCCTCGGGACTGACATAGACACTATTCGTCTTCTTTCCCAAACAAATATCTATCAATCTGAGAATTGTAGTCTTGCCAACATTGTTACCTGTCTCCGTATTGTTATTTGGAGTTTCATCAACAATGAGGTTAAGTCCTTGATGAAAATCAATCTGTCTAATAAGACCTTCTTTTGATTCTATTATAAGTGATTTTATAAACATAGCTCAACCTCCCCGTTTTTAACAGTGACACAATCTATAAGATAAAGCCAATCGATACTGAGTTGCATAATAGCGAAACTCATTTTGTTCTTCTCACGGAGACGACAATACAAATCCATGACAGAGAGTTTCTTCTCTGTCTGTAAAGCTTCCAATACAATTGCTCCATTGTAATAGATGCTGTTTTCTGGTCTAATGTCATCTGGTAACAACATATTTACAAAGGCTTTTCAAATATTTTACATTCCATAAAAGCGTGTACCATAAGTATGTCTACACACATTTCTAATTCTTCTTTTGATAATTTGTTTGATATTCGTTCAAAATTTATCTGATTAATAATCTCTTCTCCTATAGCTTCAAATAGGTCATCCCCACTCTTATGCAATTTCAGACTGAGATATATCTTGTGCAGCTTTTGCATGACGGCTTTACTTTTTGCTTTTCCTTGATTGGCATAAGCATCATAGATTCTTTGCACATTTATATAATATGCTTTATACTCTTCTATTAAGCCCTTTGCACTACCTGAAAGATTGTTTAAACTGATTTTTGCTTCAATAGCAAATTCTTTCGTATCAATTATACTTTCCTCAAAATCACTATCTGCCAAATGTATGATGAGATATTCTAATCCCGAATCCAACAATGTTGGGTCAAGAATACTTGGTCGAATATTTTTTTTGATAAATGTAGCGATTTCCTCCACTTTATCAATGTTGGTTTCGCTCTTTATCTTATTCACGATAGAATGAATATCCAAAATATCATCACTCGGATTAAAGATAATGTTATGCGGTGCTTTGTATTTGTAGCCCCTTTGCTTTTTGGCATCATTAACTATTGGAGCAAAATAGAAATGAAAGTCCTTGTACACATTTGATATGCCTTTAAGAGAATGGTCTATTTTGTTCTTAGTGCAAGACCCTGTTACCTGTACCAATATTTTGTTCTTCGTATCAACGAGATCAAAACCTGGTGTATTTTGTAAACTTTCATTTGCGTTGTGCAAACTCCAACCATAAACAAGATTCAAAAGTCCAACATAAAAGTCTTCTGATATAACATGCAGATCCAACAGATTAACAAGACCGCGTAATTCAACATTACTTTCCAGCCCTGTTAATCTGTCTATGATGTCACTCACATATTGTGCTTTCTGTAGTCTTGCCATATGTATATACCAAATTATTTGCAAAAGTACGCATTTTCTATGATTTTGGTATATGACTGCATATTATTTTTGACTAAAAAAAACCAAGCGCGAAGCGCAAATAAAATTATTATGGTATTTCATGCTCTTTCAGGCCCATTCTCTTTGTATTACCCTCGCCTTGCACTACTTTGCTTCGCGAAGATAGGCTGCGGCTCGGCAATACAAAATAAAAATCCCTTGGCTTTTTATTTTGTATTGCACTCACCTTGCACTATCTTTGCACCATGAATTCAGAAATAGTATTCCAAATAGAAAAAGAATTGCAATTTAGTCCGCATACGCATAAAGACTTCGTGGAACTGAGTAATTTTATAGTGGACAAAACAAAGCAATACATCAGTGCTACTACACTCAAAAGAGTGTGGGGAGCCAAGAACGACCATCACAAACCAAGCAGCTATACACTCAATGTATTGGCAAGAACCTTAGGCTATTCAGACTATGAACATTTTTGCATACAAAAAAAAGAAATAATTTCAGAAATCTTTGCCAGTGTCTATTTTGCTTCTGGTCTTACCTTAGGTGATGAAATACAATTAACATGGGAACCCGATCGTCTTTTAGTGCTTCGTTATCTTGACAACGAACAATTTCAGGTAATAGCTTCAGAGAATGGTAAACTGTTCGTAGGCGATACAGTTCGTGCGCAATGTTTCATTGAAGGCGAATCCATCACCTTTAGCCATGTTATGCACGCGGGGAAAGGTCCTTTTGCCTATGTAGCAGGAAAAAAATCGGGCATTCATGTCACACCCCTAAACAATGAGGTGTAATTATCCCCCCATAATTCATATTGACATTTCATATCCCCATATTTCATCAGCAATCTCCTCAAATCTAATCCTCGTCAGAAAAGTTTAAACTACTTCATTATATTATATGTCTCTATCGTCCAGCCTATTGCTGGACGACCAAGTAATATATATTAAAAAGCAAAGTATATTGATATAAATTGCCGTCCAGCCTAGGCTGGACGACTAAGTAATGCTACATTCCTTATCCATTCGCTTCAATAACCTTATACACAAAACAACATATCATGGCAATAGAGATTGAATGGCAGTCATAAATATTTTTATTTGCGCTTCGCGGTTAGAGGTAGTCAAAAATATTTTATTTGCGCTTCGCGTTTGGGGTAGTCAAAAATGTCCATTAATGAGCCACAAATTCCCATAAATTTTTATTTTTGAATTTCCATGAATACCCCCTTTCAGGTAGGGTGTTCAAAATCCTCAAAAATGTTCTGCATGATATTTGATAGTTTTATCAAGAAATTTCATGCGCCAGCCTCACCCAGTTAGGGGTGAGGCTGGCGCATCATAATACATTGATAATTCTATCAAATATCATACAGGAAAATTTATGATTTTGAACACCCTACTTCATTTTATTTCTCCTCACCCAAAATTCGTTTTAACGTGAGCAAGGCAGCCTCAACGGTAGGAACATCATTAACAATCATGCGACGATGACCACGATTTTCATCGAGCTTACAACGTTGGTAAGAGTTGGTGGCAAAGGTAATGATGCGCTCATAGGTGTCACTGCGATAGAATGCACTGTCGGGATTCGACACAAAATAGAGCGACATGCGACGCTTTTTGAGCGTAAGACGCTCGGCACCTAACTTACGACCTAATGCACGCAAGGGAACTATGCGCAAAAGTTCTTCACCCTCAGTGGGCAAAGCACCAAAACGATCTTCCATACGTTGACGGAAAGCTGAAATCTGCTCGTCGGTGCTGAGCGAATCGAGTTCGCGATAAAGCAACATACGCTCTGTTGCACCTGGCACATAGGTTTCGGGGAAATAAGCATGCAGATCGCACTCTACCGCACAATCGTCTACAAACATTTCGCCACTGAGATGACCCGTTTTATGAAGTTCGTCAGCATAGAGGTCGGCAAACTCATCGTTTTTGAGTTCGGTAACAGCCTCAGCCAAAATCTTTTGATAGGTTTCGTAACCCAAGTCGGCTATAAAGCCACTCTGTTCTGAGCCCAACAGATTGCCTGCACCACGAATGTCGAGGTCTTGCATGGCAATGTGTATGCCCGAACCTAAATCGGAGAAGTTTTCGATGGCCTCAAGACGACGGCGCGACTCATCGGGCAATAGTGCCAAAGGAGGAGCTATAAGATAGCAGAAAGCTTTGCGCGAACCACGACCAACGCGACCACGCATTTGGTGTAAATCGGACAAACCAAAATGATGGGCTGCATCAATGATAATGGTATTGGCATTAGGCACATCGATGCCATTCTCTACGATTGTGGTAGAAATGAGCACATCGTAATCGTAATTAACAAAACCAGTTATCACCTTTTCGAGTTGGTCGGGGGGCATCTGTCCATGACCGATGGCGATGCGTGCATCGGGTACATACTTGTGTACCAGATTGGCTAAACTCTGTAGGGCTGCTACACGATGGGTTACGATGTAAACCTGACCGTTGCGACTCATCTCGAAGTTGACAGCCTCGGCTATAACTTCATGTCCAAAGGTATGTATCTCTGTTTGTATAGGACGGCGATTGGGCGGTGGTGTTTGAATGACACTGAAGTCGCGAGCCCCCATCAATGAGAATTGCAATGTACGCGGAATAGGGGTTGCCGACATGGTAAGCGTATCGACATTGACCTTAAGCTGACGGAGTTTTTCTTTTACGGCAACGCCAAACTTTTGTTCTTCGTCGATGATAAGCAAACCTAAGTCGTGCCACTTAACACTTTTACCAATGAGTTTGTGGGTTCCGACAAGAATGTTGATATAACCATCGGCAAGGTCCTTAAGCACATTCTTGGTTTGAGTGGTGGAACGAGCTCGAGTAAGATAGTCAACACGCACGGGGAAATCCTTCAGTCGGGCGGCAAAGGTTTTGTAGTGTTGCAATGCCAACACCGTTGTAGGCACCAACACAGCCACTTGCTTGTTATCGGCTGCAGCCTTCATGGCTGCACGCACAGCAATTTCGGTTTTACCAAAGCCCACATCGCCACACACCAAACGGTCCATAGGTTTGGCACTTTCCATGTCGTGCTTCACCTCTTGAGTTACACGGAGTTGGTCGGGGGTGTCCTCGTAAGCAAAACCAGCCTCAAGTTCGTGCTGCATGAATGAGTCGGGACTGAAAGCAAAGCCTTTTTCCTCCTTGCGTTGCGAATAAAGACGAATAAGGTCGCGAGCAATATCCTTGATTTTCTTTTTGGTACGCTCTTTGAGTTTTTCCCAAGCCCCTGTTCCTAAATTGCTAATGCGAGGCGGTTCGCCCTCTTTGCCTTTATACTTCGACACTTTGTGGAGTGAATGAATACTCACGTACACGGCATCGTCGTTTTTATACGTGAGTTTGATCATCTCTTGCATCTCGCCATCGGCACCCGGCATACGTACCAAACCTGCAAAGCGTCCGATGCCATGGTCGATGTGTACGATGTAATCGCCTGGCTCGAACTGCATGAGTTCTTTAAGCGAAAGTGCCATTTTGGCATCGCGGGCATGGTCGCTCTTTAAATTGTATTTGTGGAAACGATCGAATATTTGGTGATCGGTGAAGCAACAAATTTTTAAATCGCTATCTGAAAAACCTGCATGCAATGTGCGCTCTACGGGAACAAAAAGTTGCGAGGCTGCCTGCATTTCCTCGAAGATGCTTTGCAAGCGTTCTGTTTGTTTGGCACTATCGGCAAGAATAAACACTTGATAGCCATCGGCACGGAACTGACTGAGGTTTTGCTTTAGCAACTCAAAGTTTTTATGATAGAGCGGTTGGGGCGAAATGTTGAAATGTAGCACAGCTTGAGCTGTTCCCAAAGGTTGAGCACCTATATTAACACGTTGCAAAGAGGCAACACCGCGCAAAAACATTTCGCCCGTAATGAGCAACATTTCCTTTTTGAGACGTTGCTGCAGTTCGGCTTCGTCCATTTCAGAAGTTACCTCCTGTGCTTGTTCGGCTTGTCGGGCAAAGCCTTCTTGATAAATGCGCTCGATGGTGTCGTGAACAAAACCCAAATCCTTAAGTACCAAAATGGTGTCAGTGGGCAAATAGTCGGTAAAGGAAACGAGTTCGCCCGTGGTATGGGTTTCGGTGTCGGGCACGATGCTCACCTCGTCTTTCTTCTCCTTTGACAATTGGGTTTGCACCTCGAAGGTGCGTATGCTATCGACATCATCGCCAAAGAAATCGATGCGGAAGGGATATTCTGAGGCAAAGGAATAGACGTCGAGTATGGAACCACGCACAGCAAATTCTCCAGGTTCGTATACATAGTCTTTGCGTTTGAAACCTAATTCTATCAAACATTTGCTTAACTGGGTAAGGTCGTGCTGATCGCCCATGGCTATGCGCAAGGTATGCGATGCCATGCTATGAAGTGGGGCTACACGTTCGGCTATGGCTGCTGGAAATGTAACTACATACAAAGGAGCTGCAGAAGTATTTGCCTTTTTAGAAGCTGCTTTTTCGTGCCAGGCTGCAAGACGGTTGAGCACTTCGGTGCGCAATATCTCGTTAGCAGCATCGCGCTGCGCATATTTCACCGCTCTACGATAGGTGGAAGGATAAAACAAGGCTTGCTGGTCGCCAAGCATTTGCGTAAGGTCGTGATAGAAATAGCCTGCCTCTTCCTCATCGTTGAGCACGATGAGAAACACATTGCTCACAGGCTGCTTGCGTGCTGACAATGCGGCTAAGACCATTGGGGCTGCCGAAGCTTGCACTCCTTGTAGGTGGGTGAGTGCAGGCGAATGGTCGGTTACGATTTTAGCAAGAGCTGCCACTTGCGGATGCTGGGCGTAAGTATTTAGGAGTTCGGATAGTTGCATGGGGAGCATGGGTTGCGCAAATCCCGTCCCCGACTCTTGTATTAAAAGCCAGGGACGGGATTTGATTTATTTCCATAAACGCTGATTACAGGATATACATCCTACGCGCGTTAACTATGGGAATGTGCTTTAGTGAAATCTACTCTTACTGCTTTTCTTGTTCGGGAGCCTCATCAATGAGGTCCATGAACTGGTCGAGCTTCGGTGTAATAATGATTTGTGTACGGCGGTTACGCTGCTTACCTACTGCCGTATCATTTGAGGCAATAGGATTGTATTCGCCACGACCTGCTGCCGACAAACGCTTAGGATCTACACCATACTGATTTTGCAAAGCCTGAACAACTGATGAAGCACGGAGGGCTGAGAGATCCCAGTTGTTACGAATGTTCTTTTGCGAAATAGGCACATTATCGGTGTTACCCTCGATGAGCACATCGTAGTCCTTATAGTCGGTAATGATTTTAGCAATCTTTGAAAGTGTTTCGCCTGCACGGTCACCAATTTCGTAGCTTCCGCTCTTGTAGAGCATATTGTCTGCCAACGAAATGTATACCACACCCTTAAGCACTTGCACATCGACATCGCTCATCTCTTGCTTTGAAAGCGAACGAGTGAGTTTGTTAGTAAGTGCTTGGTTCAGCGAGTCGCTCTTGCTCTTTGCATCGACGAGTTGCTTTATAAACTTGTTCGAAGCATTGATTTCGTCAACGAGCTTTGAGATATTGACGTTACCTTGCTGCACATTGCTCTGATATGAATTCTGCAAATTATTATAAGCAGCCTTCATTTCCTTATTACGATTTTGCTCTTCCTTCAGTCGAGCAGCAAGGCTCTTTGAGTCTGAAGTATATTCTGCAATGCGCACCTTGGCATCGTTATAGTCATTTTGTAAAGCAGCATGCTCGGTTTTAAGCTTTTCGTAGTTGCTTTGTACCTCTGCATATTGTTTTTTGGTCACGCAGCTTGTCATGAGTAAGAGAGCTGCGAGAGGGGCTAAAAATTTAATGTGTTTCATTTCAGTCTTGTTGTTTTCGTTTGTAAATGGCGCGTCAAAGCAAGCCCATATTGCTGCTTACGCAAGGCTTTTATGCTACAAAGCATTGCCTTTCGGGGTGCAAGTTAGGCATTTCAGTTGACGGGACAAAGGATTTCGTATTTTTTTTGTTTTTTGCGCATTTCTTTTGTCCGTTTTATCGCTTTGCTTAGCTAATGAAGCTGGATGTTCAATGCTGAAAAAAATTAAGGGTGGTTCTAAAACCTAATTTTAGAACCACCCTTTAGATAAATATTGAAGTCGTCTAAACTTTTATGAAGTTCAAGATTTGCCTTTATTTTTGAAGCGA
>UQPD01000074.1 GCA_900542795.1 uncultured Prevotella sp.
TCAAGCCTTGTTTGAGGTTTGACGATTCGTCATGCACCTACCGCTGAATAGTTACAAGATTTAGCGTAGAGCCAATGTGACGAGAGGGGCTACCTTCGGGGGAAAAGAGAAGGCAGATGGTGTCACGTCGATAGGGGAAATCGATTACTTAACTGCACGGGAGGACACGAGTTTGTAGGTAGGTAGTTGTGACTCCTGTGACTTGGAAAGTTTTTTCTATATATATTATAGGTGTAGGTTGGACTAACGAAACAGACGAACCAATTCAAAAGGAGAAAGAAGAGGTGTGCAATTTCAAATGAGTAGGTAGTGCATGGGTGCAAGATGTAGGTAGCGCACCTCTATGCTTTGAAAATCACACATTTGTTTGCTATTACAAAACAAGTTTTTAAAAAAAACCACACGCAAGCATTCAGATTTTAATCCTTAGGCGTTCTGATTTTTTCACTTATTCTGCAGAAAAACAAACTTCTGCCGTGTTAATCATACACTTCTGTCATATAATTCGCGCCAAAGGTACGGCATTCTTGGTTATAAAACAAATATTGAACCAAAAAAATAATTAAATAGCATCCATTCGACACTAAAACGTAAGCTATAGTTTACAATTTAATAGCTTTAAATACTAACGGATGTTTTTGTGAATTAGAGAATGTAAGTTTTTTATAAGAAATTCATGAAAAAACAAAACTGCGCATGCCGTAAATGTAGCAAAGGGTTGATTGAAAGAGATTGTGGACTATCACTCCCTCAAAACCAAACAACTACAAATACGGCATGCACAGTTAAAGACAAGGCTCAAACAGCCCACCCTATTTCCTTGCACTACGCAAAGTTTGCAAGGAACTGTCAACACCTACAATCCATAAAGCATCGTTGCGCACAATGATACGTTCGGCTTGAGCAGGGATGATATTGCCAGCCGAATCCTCGAAGCCCACTACCATGCAATGATAGTGTGAACGGATGCCACTCGAACGAAGGTCGTGTCCGATGAAAGGACTATCCTCACGAATAATGACCCGACGCAACTGCAACTTGCTTGCAGCTAAAGGATAAGTGCGATGCTCTGAGTCTAAACGCTCTTGAAATTGCTGCAAACTCTCGTCACTACCAATAGCCTCAATGCGATCGGAAGGGAAAAGCATAGTATTGCCATCGGGAATGTTTAAACGATGCGAACCACGAACAATGGCTGCAATCATTACCCCACAACGATGACTGATGTCTAACTCGCTCAAGCGTTTGCCTGCCCAAGCAGAATTTTCAGGCACCTCGAGTTCGGCTATGTGAATGTTGCGACTGGTTAAACGACCTGCATAACCAGGCTCGGCATTGTCAGCCTGTGCCAAAACCTCGCGCGAACGTAGGTTTTGTAAGAACGTGCGCTCTAACTTGATGCTGACCCACTTAACCTGTCGCGAAGCAATGATGAGACCCACCAACAAGAGCGAGACTGCCACATGCCACACCCACCAGAAGGGCGAAAGAAAATTGAGAATGTAGTAGACCGCTGCAGCAGCTATGGCATAGCGCACGGCAAAGGTGAACCACAATGCAACATGATTTAAACGACTGCGACAACGCAATTCTTTCCACTCTTCAGAATGGTTTTTGCGCATAACAATGGCACGCAAAAAAGGCGAAGCCACCAACAAGGTGAGTAAACCGCAGGTAATGTTGCCCGGCCAATGACCAAAAGTGCCACGACAAAGCGGAAGCAAGACCGAAAAAGAAATAAGAATGACGGCAATGCTCAAGGTGAGGTAAGCACCCACTTGTGTGGCAAGTGCGGTGAGTAGGCGTTTCCACACATGTGGATGATTGCCCGTTGGGGAACTATGATGACTGCCACGGTTCGCCAAACGGTGTAAGACGGCAGGAGGCACCACACGCTCAATAAACGCACACACGGGTTGTGAGGCACGTATCATGTAGGGAGTGAAGAAGGTGGTGATAATGCTCACTGCCACCACTACGGGATAAAGAAAGTCGCTTGTAACCCCCAACGAAATGCCCAATGAGGCAAGAATAAAGGCAAACTCGCCTATCTGTGCCAACGAAAAGCCACACTGCAAGGCGATGCGCAAGGGTTGACCTGAAATTAAGAAACTAACGGTGCCAAACACAGCTTGTCCCACAATGATGGCAACACAAATCACCACAATGGGCAACCAATATGCCACCAATACAGCAGGGTCTACCAACATGCCTACCGACACAAAGAAGATGGCTCCGAAAAGGTCTTTAACAGGCGAAACTACGCGTTCTATTTGTTCAGCCTCAACCGTTTCTGCCAAAATGCTACCCATCATGAAAGCTCCGAAAGCTGAGCTATACCCTACTTTCTCGGCAAATACCACAAGCAGGAAGCACAGACCAATGCTCACAACAAGCAAGGTTTCGCGATTCATCCATCGATGGGTTTTGCGCAAAAAGATGGGAATGAGGTAGAGACCTACCACGAACCACAGAATAAGGAAGAAGCCTAATTTAAACAGACTGCCTACGAGTTCCATTCCTTGAAACTGACGAGACACGGCTACGGCACTGAGCACAACCATTAGTAAGATGCCGAGGATATCCTCTAATATCAACACGGACAGTACCTCGCCTGCAAACTTCTTTTGTCGCAGTCCAAGGTCCTCGAGTGCCTTATATATAATAGTAGTACTCGACATGGCAAGCATTCCCCCAAGGAAGATGCTGTTCATACTCCCCCATCCAAAGACATGTCCAACCATGCTTCCCACACTCATCATGCAAAACATAACGCTGCAAGCAGCTATGACGGGACCTATGCCCATTTTCACAATCTTCTTAAAAGAAAACTCAAGTCCTAAGGTAAACATTAAGAAGATGACACCTATATCTGCCCAAGTGTGAATACTGCTCATATCGGTCACACTGGGTGTGTATGCCATGTGGGGACCTGCCAAAAAGCCCGCCACAATATAGCCAAGCACAAGCGGCTGTTTTAATCGCTTAAAAATAATAGTAACAATACCTGCAGAGATTAAAATCAGTGCCAAGTCAGATATCAAGTCTTGCATAGGGCTGAAATTTTGGGGTGAAAGATGTGGAATTTGTGGATTGCCATTGGGGGATGCCGATAATGCATGCCTGCACGGGCTGAAAGCCCAAAAGCACATAGCCCCGGGGCAAGCGAAGCGACACCCTGGGTCACGGATTTGCCATAGTATCGGCGCCCTGTAAGGGCAAAAGCATTCAATGTTGAATAATTTATTTAAGGCTTCTGCCCTTACAGGGCGTCACTAACGAACGTGCTTTTACCCAGGGTGTCGCTTCGCTTGCCCTGGGCTAGGCGCTTCATTGGGCTTTCAGCCCGCCCTTGCTAAATCCGAAACTTCAGTTACTTAATACTTAAAGCTTACTTATTACTTGTATACACATAGTTTGTATTACTTATTACCTATTACTTATTACTTGTATACACATAGTTTGTAATACTTAATACTTAACACTTAATACTTAAAATTTTATCCCACACTTCCCTCGAGCGAAACGCTGAGCAACTTTGTAGCCTCAACAGCGAACTCCATGGGTAGTTTGTTAATAACCTCCTTGGCATAGCCACCTACGATAAGCGAAACAGCATCTTCGGTAGGAATGCCACGTTGGTTGCAATAAAGCAATTGGTCCTCCGAAATTTTAGAGGTTGTTGCCTCATGTTCTACGGTAGCATCGGGATTAGCTACATCAATGTAAGGGAAGGTGTGCGCACCACATTCAGAACCTAAAAGCAAAGAGTCGCACGATGAATAATTGCGAGCTCCAGCGGCTTTGCTGCCCACCTTAACTAATCCACGATAAGAGTTTTGACTCTTACCAGCCGAAATACCTTTCGAAATAATGGTGCTGCGTGTGTTGCGACCAATGTGAATCATCTTGGTACCCGTGTCTGCTTCTTGATGATTGTTGGTAACTGCCACCGAGTAGAACTCAGCTTGCGAGTTATCGCCCATCAACACACACGAGGGATACTTCCAAGTAATGGCAGAACCTGTTTCTACTTGCGTCCACGACAATTTAGAATTTGCACCACGCAACTGACCACGCTTAGTTACGAGGTTGTATACACCGCCACGTCCTTCTTTATCGCCAGGATACCAGTTTTGCACAGTTGAGTATTTTACCTCCGCATTTTCGTTTACCACAATTTCAACTATGGCAGCATGCAATTGGTTTTCATCGCGCATGGGAGCTGTGCAACCTTCCAAATAACTTACATAACCACCATCGTCGCACACAATGAGGGTACGTTCAAACTGCCCTGTGTTGCGAGCATTGATGCGGAAATAAGTGGAGAGTTCCATGGGACAACGTACACCACGCGGAATGTATACAAACGATCCGTCAGAGAACACGGCACTGTTGAGTGCAGCAAAGTAATTATCGCGATAAGGCACTACCGAACCTAAATATTTGCGCACCAATTCAGGATTTTCGCGTACAGCTTCGCTAATAGAGCTAAAGATGATGCCTTTTTCTTGCAACTTCTCTTTAAAGGTGGTTTTCACACTCACTGAGTCCATCACAGCATCAACTGCCACACCAGCCAACTGCATACGCTCTTCCAAGGGAATGCCCAATTTGTCGAAGGTTTTCATCAACTCAGGGTCAATTTCTTTTTTTCCCTCATCCTTTTGTTTTTTGGTAGGGTCGGCATAATAAGAGATGGCTTGATAGTCAATCTGTGGCAAATTAACATGTCCCCAATCGGGTTGTTCTAAAGTAAGCCAATAGCGATAAGCCTTCAGTCGGAACTCGAGCAACCACTCAGGTTCGCCTTTCTTTTCAGAGATAAGGCGAATCACATCCTCATTGAGTCCACGCTCAATGATTTCGGTGTGAATATCGGTAGTAAAACCGTATTCGTATTTTTTGTCGGTAATTTCTTTTACCAGTTCGTTTTCGTTAGCCATTGTGTGTGTCTGTTATTTCGATTGGCGTTTTGCCTTTGTGCTGTCGGCTTTGGGATTTAATTTTACCCAAACCGTATCGGGCTTTTCAGCATTCACGGAGTCTGTGTTTGCATCGGGTGCATAGTCACAGTTCTTGTCATTGTCGAAGAACATGCCAAGAGCCATGGTTACGGGGTTGAGCAACTTAGAGTCTTTGGCTTTTTCGGCATTGAGGATGCCCAAGCCCTGCATTACATTAAAGACGCAGCTAAGCACCACTACGTATTTTATGAGGCTCACCAAGGCACCCAACATCGAATTGGGCATTCCTAAATTCATGCCTTTCAACGATTTGGTTAGCACATTTGCCACAAAACCTAAGGCTATGGGAACTATAATCCACAGCAAAAGAAAGGCAATAATGCTTGTTACCATATTGGTTTCGGTGCCATTCACTGCCAAATATTTTCCAAAGGTGGAATAGCAAGTGGCTGCTACAAGCAAACCAACCAATACGCCAATGCCAGAGGTTACTTCTTTAAGGAATCCAGCACGCCATCCGCTAAACAATGCCCAAACGAGCACCACAATAATAAATATGTCTACCATATAGTTGTTGTTTTCTTAATGAACAATTATTGCTTTAGTGGGCAAAGTTACAACATTTTGGCGATAGTGCAATTACATCTTATATTTTTATTCATCATCAGAAATTTTGACGGATTAAACGGATGTTTCTGTGAGAATAACAAGGCTATTGTTTACCTATTTTAGGGTATTGTATGCCTAAAGAACTCCCCCTACCTTTGCACTCCGAAATTCGTTAGGATGGTTCAATAAGGAACAAGAACCATCCTAACACACAACACAAACATTTAAACCCCAATTTACATGAAGAAATTCTTTACACTCGTTTTCGCCACTTTAATGGCAAATAGTATGATGGCACAAATGCACGGTACATTAAACTTTGCAGGTGCTTCGACCGCACATGTGTTGACCACCGATGTGGAAACCGCAAGCGACACGGTGAAGTTTGAAATGACAAGTACCTCAACGGGAAACATTACCCTTCCGAAGATTACAAAGGATGATTTTGTTATACCCTCTTTCACCATTAAGGATGTAGCTTTCACAATGGGCGCAAACCATGTAATAACGATGGCAGACCAAACTTTTGCCTCACAGGTAACGGTTAATGGTGAGAAGAAAAACATTACAGGCTCATCGTTTACTGGCACATACAACATGGCCGACAACTCACTTACGCTAAAGGCTGTTTTTACGTATGGTGCCATGCCCTTTGCCATGACCTACGACATCAAGGGCTATTATGTAAAGTCCGTAACAAATGCCATCACTGTAACCGTGGGTGGTGCATTTAACTACACCAATTCCAATGTAACCTACAAGGTGCGCAAATACATGGAAGAGGATGTTCAGAAAGTAGATGTGGAAATTCCTACCTACACGCTCGATAACACCGTAATGGGCAACCTCACCCTTGGCACTTACACCATAAAGGGCTTGACATACGACCAAGAGAAGGGCGGTTTCTATCGCGACTACAAAAACGATGGTTTGACTTTTCACTTCACAGCAGAAAATGGTGGCAAAAAAACAATGGATGGTGAATATGCCTTTAATGCTACCAAGGACAACAACATCCTTGTGAAGTACAATGGTAACAATGTGGAAAACATTGTAAACACTTTCCAAATGGGTGCCATGCCTTTTGCTATCGTCACCATGTTCGACAAACAAGATACTGGCATTGCGACGGTGAAGAACGACAAGCATACGAATGGCAAGATTTACAACCTTAACGGTCAGGTAGTGGATGAGAACTACAAGGGAGTTGTGATTGTAAACGGAAAGAAAATCATTAAAAGATAAGTAGAACGAGAGGCAAACAGATGTGCCCGAGAACGTGCTTTCAATGTAATAACGAACTCGAACACCAAAAAGAAATTCGTTGATGAAGAATTTGATAAAAATGACCGTTGCAGGAGTGAGTGCCATGATGCTCACCGCTTGCAACGGTATTTTTGATGATATTTACGACCGACCCCAAGAGATTATTCCTGCTAAGGGACAGATTGTGGTGGATGCTACCAGTTGGAGCCATTGGTATTATGTAGACCTGAAACAGTTACATCAACTCACGGTGGATGGTAACGAAGAAGCCTTGCGCAAAGCCCAAACTGAATTTGAGGCTTATCCCATTCCGATGGAAGCTACAGGCGACAAAGTAACTACCCCCATCACCGATAAAAAGTCGGGACAATACATGTATTGGTTTGATGTGTTTGGTGCAGGCATAAAGAACAATACGTTCGCCTATTTCACACCTACTGCTACACAAGCTGCGCCTGCCGAATGGACCTTTGCTGTGCATCGTAACAATGTGAGAACAAATGGGGGTGCTGTGCTTGAAACGGCTTATACCTCGATGGACGAGCTACCTGAAAGTAGCGATGTTTTTAAAGACATGCAGTTTACGGAGGACGAATGGACTGAAAACGAAGTATGGGATAGTCAAGAACAAATGTTATTGGGCTATGTTCCCTCGCAAGGCATCGAAATTAACCGTGTGCTCTCATCGTGGCTCAGCATGGAAATTCCCCCTATGCCACCCTCCTTCAGCATGAACAACCATGTGTTTATTTTGCGACTTAAGGATGGTAGTTATGCTGCTTTGCAACTTGAAAATTATCTGTCGCCTAAAGGTGATAAATGCTACCTCACCCTAAATTATAAGTATCCTTATTAAAGAGGTTTAGTAATGTTCAAAAAAAATAACTTCTGCATTTTAACGAGTACTCCTTATTATCAAATTCTGCGCAAGTTATTCGTTTTTTAGTCAAAAATGTCCATCAATGAGCCATAAATGTTCATGAATTGTTTTTTTTGAATCTCCATAAATAAACTCTTTCAGGGTTGGGCTGGCGCGTGAATCACCTTTTCACCCAATCCCCATTAAATAGCTATAAATGAAGCATTCTATCTTACTCTCCTTTTGGATGGCAAGTGTTCTATGGCAAACCACAATGGCACAAGAGACTCGCCTTGATTCTATCAGCCGCATGTTTAGTTTGAACGATGTGGTGGTAACTGGCACACGCACCCCTAAGTTTCTGAAAGACACTCCCATACAAACGCGCGTTATCAATGCAAAAGATATTGCTAAATTAGACGCCACGAATGTGCAAGACCTTTTGCAACAGGAACTGCCTGGCGTTGAATTTTCGTATGCCATGAACCAACAAACGCACCTCAACTTTTCAGGATTTGGCGGACAGGGAGTGCTTTTTCTTGTAGATGGGGAACGACTGGCAGGCGAAACAATGGACGATGTTGACTTTACCCGACTCAATAT
The DNA here is from genome assembly GCA_900542795.1 of uncultured Prevotella sp. Lineage (GTDB taxonomy): Bacteria > Bacteroidota > Bacteroidia > Bacteroidales > Bacteroidaceae > Alloprevotella. The sequence goes on from UQPD01000074.1 coordinate 8,305, forward strand.
GGACAATGTAGAGCGTATTGAAATTGTGAAAGGAGCAGCCTCTGCATTGTATGGAAGCAACGCTACGGGTGGAGTTATCAACATCATTACCAAACGCAACAAACAACCTTGGACACTCAACGTGAATGCGCGTTACGCTAAACACAATGAGCAACGATATGGTGCATCGTTAGGACTGAGCAATAAGCATTGGAACAACCTACTTTCTGCTAACATCAACCGCATAGACAATTATAATGTGCAGAGTGCCTCAAACCCCGTAACCCGCATCATTTCTACGATATATGGTGACAAGACTATGCACTTTAAAGATCAATTGGTGTGGAGCCCCAATCAAAACTTTAACCTTACGGGACGTGCTGGATATTTTTTTCGCGAAACAGTAAGGTCGGTTGACCAACCCGAACGTTATCGCGACTTTACAGGTGGACTCCGCATGAATTGGAAGCTAACAACGCAAGACGAATTGCAACTTAGTTATGCTTTCGACCAATATGACAAATCGGACTATCAACGCATTACGCACCTTGACATTCGCGACTATAGTAATGTGCAAAACACTTTCCGATTGCTCCATAACCACTCGTTTAATAGGGGCGATGTGCTAACCTTTGGTGCTGATTGGATGCACGACTACCTCTTCAACACCAACTTGAATGGTGAAATACGCGAACAAGACAGTTGGGATGTATTTGCTCAATATGATTGGCGCATCAACAACCAATGGGAGGTTGTGAGTGCGCTACGGTATGATTATTTTTCGGATGGTAAGGAGTCGCACCTCACACCTAAACTCAACATCTGCTACAAACCCTTGCACAACCTATCCCTTCGGGCTGGCTACGGCATGGGGTTCAGAGCACCCACTCTGAAAGAGAAGTATTATAATTTTGACATGGCAGGAATATGGATTGTGGAGGGCAATGCAAACTTGAAGTCGGAAACGAGCCACAACTTCAACCTTTCTGCCGAATACACCCGAAGCCGTTACAACTTTACCGCATCGGTCTATTATAATAAGGTGAAGAACAAACTGGCAACCTCAGCACCCTACTTTAAGTCTGCCACCGACAAGTTGCCTTATCTGCCTTATGCCAATCTCGACGACTACAATGTGTATGGAGGCGATATGGGAGTTCAAGCCAAATGGCGCAACGGCTTGAGTGCTCGCATCACTTATGCCTACACAAAAGAGCAGTTGGCTAAAGATGGGAATGGCAATACCATCAACAATCAGTACATCCCAGCTCGTCAGCATGCACTGAATGCCCGCGTAGATTACGATCATCAGTTTAGCAAACGATATGGACTGAATGTTGGTTTGCAAGGACGTGTACTTTCGGGCGTAAAGAATGTGGAATATAAAGACTACTATGATGTGAGCAAGGGTACCATCCAGGTGGAATATCCTGCCTACACGCTTTGGAAACTCTCCTTGGTGCAACGCATTGGGAATGCGGTAAAAGTGACTGCGGCATTAGACAACCTATTGGGATATAAACCCAAATATTATTACCTTAATAGTCCGATTACAGATGGAATAAATTTCCAAATCGGAATGTCGATTGATTTTAACAAACTCTTCTAAGTAAGATTGATTTTAAAAACTCTTCTAAATAAGATTGAATTTAAAAAACTCTTCTAAGTAAATGACGAAAATGAAAACAAATTGGTGGAAGTCAATTGCTTCCTTTCTTGTAGTACTCTTTACGATGCCCTTGGGTCATGCACTCATGATTATTATGGAGAAGACCATGACGCCCGAGGCTTTGCACTATTCAGCCTTTTTTATGGGACTCATGGGATTACTCCTTGTGATAACTGGGGTTTTTGTAAAAGGAAATACCAAGCAAACCTTTTTCGGACTTATCGGTGGTCTGCTTTTTTGGACAGGTTGGGTTGAGTTTCTCTTTCAATACTATGCTACCCGATGGGGTACACAACCCGAAATAGAGAATGGCGAAGTAGTTACCCGTCCGGAATATCTTATTCTTCCTGCCTCATTTGGCATGTGGATAATGGTAATGACGCTCTATATCTTCTCTACCAAGAACGGGTGTAACTTTATTAACTGGTGGCAACGTGTGCTACTGCGCTCGCGCAAAAACGAGATTGCAGCCCGACCTATGACACATCACACAAGTATTGTTACTTTTATGGAACTGAACATGATTCTTTGGGCAAGCTACTTGCTACTTATGTTCTGCTACGACAAGAATTTCCTTGGCGACAGACATCCCATAACCAGCATTGTAGCTGCAGCCTGTCTATTGGGCAGTCTGTTCATCTTTAAAAAGCAACTTACTATTTCGTCGTGGGGTGCCAACATCCGCATGGCTATAGCTACGGTGGTTGTGTTTTGGGTGCCAGTAGAGGTACTCGGACGTCTTGATTTTTTCAGAGAGTTTTGGGTTGAACCCGAAAAATATGCCACACAAATAATTAGCATCCTCATTGCCTTCATTATACTCATTGGGTATATCCTACTCGCTGCAAGAAAAAATAGGGTTTACCATAAGTAATATGCAAAAAACAAAAACATTGCTTCATGCGCCAGCCCAACCCCGAAAGGGGTTTATTTATGGACATTCAAAAAATTAATTTATGAACATTTATGGCTCATTGATGAACATTTTTGACTAAAAAAAACAAAGACATTTATGTCGATAGATGAGATATAATTTTCCATGTAATCTGTCCCCAAAAAGTCTATTGATTAACTTGACCAAGTTCATTGATTAACTTTGCCTTTTTAATTGATTAACTCGTACATGTTAATTGATAGACTCGAAAAGAGTATATTGAATACAGAGTATTACTTATTACCTGTTACCTATTCCTTACCCCCTTATAGTTTCCCCACCAATTCTTCAAACTCCTCAGGAGGACATATAGCTTTATTACGAATTTTTGAGCGATAATTATAGACGGTGGCTGTAGAGTAATCAAGAAAATGTGCAATGCGTGTTGTGTCATGAATACCCAAACGGATAAGCGCATAAATGCGCAATTCCGTATTAAGCAAACCATTCTTTTTCACCGTTAGCTGATGTTCAGGCTGCAGCAAAGCATTAAATGAAGACACGAAATCGGGGAAAAGCGTTAAAAAGGCAGCATCAAAGTCAGCATAAAACTGCGTTTGTTCAACCTTGGCATTCAAGTCACGTTTCAACTGATTGGCTACTTCCTCAAAATGCCTGTTTTTAATTAACCGAAGCGTAGAACTGCGGAACTCAGCCAACTGATCGAGATACATGCGACAACGATTCAAGTAACGAGCTATATACTCCTCCTTTACCTTATCTGTCATACGCAACTGGCTGTAAGTGTTTTGCAATTCCTCATTGGTATTCTTCACCTCTTGAAGCGCAGCTTGCAACTTCTCGTTGGCTTCATGCATCCGTTGGTTTGCAGCTGCCAACTCTGCATTATTGCGAGTTTGTTGGTGACGCATCTCACGCAATTTCTGCATTTGCTTACGCAAATACAATACCACACCTATCAACACAAACGATAAAGCTACAAGTGCATACATCAACACATGATCACGCTGACGCTGCTCCTTTTCGCGTTGCTTATATTGCTTGTCGATAATCGGAAAAATGTTTGAAGCCTCAATCGAGCGCAAACCAGCCTTGCAATAACTTGCATCTTCCATCGAACATAGCAGATAAGAATATGCACGTTCTACATCGCCATTGTCAAACAAAATCTGTGCTAACATGGGCAACGCTTGATACTCGCAAGTAGCATTGTGCAAGTCGGCAATAGCCGTGAGGGTTAGGTAGTATACCCCTTTTGCCCGATTACCTTTTAATAAATAGGCCTGTGCCAACGTAAAGCAAACATAAGGATGAGGCGTTGCCTCACTTGCCTGTGCTGCATAAGGTTTCAACATGTTTATAGCCTTTTGCGGCTGACCGAGCGCGTTATATTTATCTGCTAACACAATGTCGCGATTCAGATTTTTTATGGTTTCAAACGATAGCAACGAATCACGATAATTCATGGTTTTTTCCTCCCAAAGCTGGTGTTGCTCTGAGGCTTTGGTGTAGTAAGTACACATCCAACCATAAATCGTGCGCTTTATGCGGTAATAATAAAGTCGCAATTCAATGTGCTCAGCATTTATCAGCGAACGTGGAACCTTGTCGAGTTCATTGAGAGCCTCGGCATACAAGGCCGAAACAGCCATAATTTCAGCCTGTGCAATATGAAGCGTAGCTTGCATCACAACATCCGTTTTATAGGCTGGCAACTGGCGCATTTTACAAATATAAACCTGAGCTGAGTCGGTTTGGAAATGCGAATAGAGGTCGAATATCTCTTTATAGAGATTATATTTATTGTGGCCCGTTGCCGAACGTGCTTGCACCTCTGTCTCTTATACACATCTCCGAGCCCACGAGACGCGTAGTAATCTCGTAT
>UQPD01000075.1 GCA_900542795.1 uncultured Prevotella sp.
TGTATTCGGTTTGCACGATAATTCAGCCCGTCTTGACTAAATCCGAAACTTGAGTAAGGGTGTTGTTGTTAATCGCGGAGAAAGCCTTTTAATAACGCTGCAATCGCTTTTATTAAAAATTTCTACAAAAATAAGCATTTTGGCAAATAAGCTCCAAAATAAATTTCATAAAGAAAATAAAAGGATTAGGTGTTTATGGAAAGTCAGAAAAGCATTCATGAACAAGTTATGGTTACCAACCTTATGTTTAATTATTTGAGTAAGAAACATTGAATGAACGAACTTTCTCCCTCGCGCGCGCGTTCCTATTATATACACCTCAATTTTTCATCTATATTCTTGAGCCAACTTACCACATTAGATAGGGTTCAAAATTCGCATTCCATATCCCCCTTTCGAGTCTATCAATTAACACGTCCGAGTTAATCGTTTAAAAAGCCAAAGTTAATCAATTAACTTGGTCAAGTTAATCAATATACTTTGGGTAGACATATTTGCAACTCGGTTGCACAAGAATCACCGTAACTTTGCCCACAGAAAAAGAGGAGGGTCTCCCTACTCTATTATTCACTCTAAAAAAATTTTACCCAAATGTGTCAACAAAACCATAAACACAATCATTGTCATTGCCATGATAGGCATGATGATAAAAAGAATAACGAAGATCACCACCATGACGAAGGAGACTTGAAAGGAAAGTTGGGGCTGATTATTGTTACCGCATTGTTACTTGTGGGCGCAGTGATAGTTGAAAAAACTTGTCAGCTTGCCACTTGGCAACTCTTGCTTGTGTATCTTGTACCCTATTTGCTCATTGGACACGAAACACTGAAAGAGGCAGCCGAAGGAATTGCACACCGAGATGCCTATAATGAAAATTTGCTGATGTCGGTTGCGACAATAGGCGCACTAAGCATTGGTTTTTTTCCTGGAGCAGAAACTGAATTTGCCGAAGCGGTATTCGTGATGCTTTTTTTCCAAGTGGGTGAATTGTTTGAAGGCTATGCCGAAGGTAGGAGTCGGGATAGTATTTCGCACTTAATGGATATTCGACCCGATACTGCAAACGTAATTCGCGAAGGTAAAATAACTTGTGTGGCTCCACAAGAGGTAACAGTGGGCGAAACAATTGTGGTGAAGCCTGGCGAAAAAATTGCACTGGATGGCATTGTTACAGAAGGAACGTCTACGCTCAACACGATTGCGCTTACAGGCGAAAGCATGCCACGCGAGGTGGAAAAAGACGATGAGGTTACTTCGGGTTGCATCAATCTGAGTGGCGTTTTACACATTCGCACCAGCAAATTGTTTGGCGAGAGCACCGTATCTAAGATTATTCAGTTGGTTGAAGAAGCCGATGAACATAAGTCGCGCAGCGAATCGTTCATTACACGTTTTGCACGTATTTACACTCCCATTGTGGTGTGGGCAGCCATTGCCCTTGCTTTCATTCCTCCCTTTTTTACAGAGGTGGGCTTTGTTAGTGCTTTTCCCACTTGGCTACATCGTGCCTTGATTTTCTTGATTGTGTCGTGCCCCTGTGCATTGGTTATTAGTGTGCCACTCAGCTTTTTTACTGGACTGGGGGCTGCCTCACGCAAAGGTGTCTTGGTAAAAGGTAGTAACTATATGGATGCTTTGGCAAAGATGGACACGGTGGTTTTTGACAAAACAGGTACGCTGACGCAAGGTAAATTTGCCGTGACGGCTATCCATCCCGACCATTTTAATGAAAAAGAATTGTTGCACTTGGCGGCTCATGTGGAGCACTTTTCAACGCACCCCATTGGTGCTGCTTTGCGCGATGCTTTCCCGAACGAGGCACACGATGGTTGTGTGGTTGAACATGTAGAGGAGATTGCGGGGCAAGGCATCCGAGCACTTGTGAAAGTAAACTGCAATGACGCGGAAACTGAAAAGGGGAAAACGCATGTGGTGTGTGTGGGCAATGCACGCATGATGGAAGCTTTGAAGGTGGAATGGCACGACTGCCACAAAGTGGGCACTATTATTCATGTTGCTGTGGACGGACGTTATGCTGGGCATATTGTGATTACCGATTGTGTTAAACCCGAAAGCAAGCAAGCGCTTGCGCAACTTAAACGCTTGGGCGTGCGCCACACGGTGATGCTTACAGGCGACCGCGAAGAGGTAGCACGTGAAGTGGCTGAAGATTTAGGCATCGATGAATTTCATGCCAATCTTTTACCTGCCGATAAGGTGGCGCATGTGGAGCGTTTGCTACGTCAAAAGCCTGTGGGTACGACCTTGGCATTTGTTGGCGATGGAATTAACGACGCGCCTGTACTGAAACGGGCAGACTTGGGCATTGCAATGGGAGCTTTAGGTAGTGATGCTGCCATTGAAGCTGCCGATGTAGTATTGATGGACGATAATACGCAGAAAATTGCTACTGCCATACGCATTGCCCGTCGCACCCTACGCATTGCACAACAGAATGTGTGGTTTGCCATTGGCGTGAAGATAGCTGTTTTAGCCCTTGCCTCTGTTGGCATTGGCACCCTGTGGATGGCTGTTTTTGCTGATGTTGGCGTTACGGTTTTGGCTGTACTGAATGCGATGAGGTAAGTAAATAAAAAAAGGACGGTTCTAAAAAACAGAATTTTTAGAACCGCCTTTTTTTATTTAAGTAGGTGTTCGAAATTATTTTTACATTGAAAGTGCGTTATCGGGATGCAGCTGTTTTCCTCGGATGAAGGAGCATAGCGGGCTATGTGACTGAGAACGAGGGAAACAGATGCGCCCGAGAACGTGCTTTCAATGCGAAAATAACACGTACTGATTGTATAAAATAATTTTGAACACCTACTTACTTCAACCCTTCTAAAGAGTTGCTAATAATAACAGCGAGGACAACGGCTGTAATAACCGCATAGAGCCAATCGCGTTCTTTAATAAAATCGACTAACGAAAGCGCGACACGCATAATAGGGGTTAGGATTAGAATGAGCACACCCGTTTGTATCCAACCTATGGCTGTAAACGAGGTGAGTCCTGTCCAAATGCCACGCAAGGTGGTGTAGTCGGCATGTTGCGAAGCATGTGCATAACTAAAGTCTTTATACATGCTGATATCGAATGACTCACCGCCATGATGAATGAGGTAAAGCAGCCCACCCACAAACGCTACTAAACAAGCAAGCGAAACGCCTATACGCAAGGTGTTGCCCACAAGTTGCTGCATATCGTACTTTTGCCGATCGGCTATATTGTTTTGCTTTTGCATTTCTGTAATGTTTAAGGGTTAATATTTGCCTGCCATGCCTTGCCAAATCATGTTGATGGCAACCAATGTAATGGCTACACAGAAAATTTGACGCAACACGCGTACATTCATTTTTTTAAGCAAACGTGCGCCTGTTAATGCACCAAAGAGCACACCTATCATTACGGGGAAGGCTATGCCTGGAGCTATCACACCACGCTGCACATAAATTACAGCCGAAGCACAAGCGGTTACACCCATCATGAAGTTGCTGGTTGTGGTGCTCACCTTAAAGGGTACCTTCATCATGGCGTCCATAGCCAACACTTTGAGTACACCCGAACCGATACCTAAGATACCCGATAGCACACCTGCCACATACATCACGCTGAAACCGCCCCCTACGTTTTTGAGTTGATAACTTTTCATGCTACCATCCTTTTGAGGCCAAGTGCCAAAGAGCTTCAAACGACGTGCTGTTTCTGAACCTACCACACCATCGTGGTCGCTCTTACGACGTTGCTGCATGGCTGCTGTGAGTAACAACACGCAGCCATAAATTACGGCAATGACATTGTTGTTGAGCCAAATGGCTACTAAGGCACCTGTTACAGCACCTATGGTTGTGGCAATTTCAAGAAACATGCCCAAACGAATGTTGGTAATACCTTCTTTAACATAGGCTGAGCCCGAACCACTGCTTGTGGCTATTGAAGCTACCAAGGCTGCACCTACTGCATAATGAAAGTCGATGCCAAAGCCCAATGTCAATACAGGAATAACAACTACGCCACCGCCTAAGCCTGTGAGCGAACCGAGCAAACCTGCACAATAGGCAGCCAATAGCAAAATAAGGGTGAATGCTAAAATAGTCATTTTTTTATTATTGTAGTTTTTGTGTCGTTTATGAAACAGATAAGGCTACAAGGTAAATCCTCGCCCCTATCACACAAAAAGACGGGTTAACAGGCAAAAAGGTTGCACACTTCATAGGCACCCTTTTGTCTGTTAACCCGTTTTACTGTGTCTTTTTTAAGCCAAAAGTTGCTTTACAAGGGTAGAGATGGCTTTGCCGTCGGCACGACCTGCGAGCTTTTTGCTGGCAACACCCATTACCTTACCCATTTCCTTCATGCTGGTAGCACCCGTTTCGGCAATGATAGCTTTGATTTCTGCTTCAAGCTCTTCGGCACTGAGGGCTTTGGGCAAGTATTCCTCAATAATAACAGCTTGTGCCTCTTCTTCTTCAGCCAAATCCGGACGATTCTGTTCCTTGTAAAGGGCTGCAGTGTCGCGTCCTTGCTTGGCAAGCTTTGAGAGTATCTTCAACGCTACGGCATCGTCGAGGGTGTCATTGGCGCCGGGAGCGGTCTTGGCTTCGATAAAGAATTTCTTGACGTTGCGGAGGGCTTCGAGACGCATTTTGTCTTTTGCCTTCATAGCTGCAATAATGTCTTTGCTTACTTTTTCAAAAATATCCATGTTGTTAGTAATTTGTGTTAGACACTTCTTTTATTTGCTTCAAATACTCAGCAGTTCGCTTGCTTGTGGGCACATCTTCTACACGTTGCAAAACCTCGGGGTTACGCAAATCATCGTCTGAGAAGATATAGAAACGAGGACGAGGACGATACTTCTTGCCTGAGATTGAATAGAACCTACCTCGCCGACTGAACTTTTCTTCGTTTTTTTCTTCTACAACTTCAGGTTCTTCTTCCACGATGGGGGTTGAAGTGGACTGCTTTTTAGCTCCATACAAACCAAAGCCTGAGGCTATGATGGTAATCTTGATTTTCTTGCCTAAGTTGGCATCAAAAGCAAGTCCCCATTTGGTTTCGATTTCGCTATTGAATTTTTCCATAAACTCCGACACCTCTCCCATTTCGCTTGTTTGCAACATGGCGTCTTCGTCGTTGCTGGTAGTAATGGCAAGCAGGATGTGCGTGGCTTTGAAGATGTCGTTGTTATTGAGCAAAGGCGAGTTAAGAGCTTCGTTAATGGCACGTGCCACACGATTTTCGCCTTCGGCATAACCTGTTGACATAACAGCCACACCCCCATTGGTCAAGGTTGTCTTTACGTCTTGAAAGTCGAGATTAACGCGGCCATGCATGGAGATAATATCGGTTATAGAGCGTACAGCCGTTGAGAGAGTTTCGTCGGCACGCTTAAAGGCATTGGTGATGCTAAGGTCGGAGTAGATGTCGCAAAGTCGTTGGTTATTGATAACCAACACGGCGTCTACCTCTTCAGCTAAAGCTTCCAAGCCATCGAGCGCTTTGTCTATTTGCTTTTCGCGTTCAAAGAGGAAGGGGATTGTGACAATACCAATGGTAAGAATGCCCCTCTCGCGTGCTTCGTGTGCTATGACAGGCGAGGCTCCCGTGCCTGTTCCACCACCCATACCCGCAGTAATGAACACCATTTTGGTTCCATCATCGAACGCAGCTTTTATTTGGTTGAGACTTGCTAAGGCTAATTCACGACCTGTAGTAGGATTACCACCTGCTCCAAGACCTGGCCCCATCTGCAAATGATCGGGCACAGGATTGGTCTCGAGTGCTTTCTTATCGGTGTTTGCCACCAAATAGCGCACCTCGGGAATTTCATCACGATACATTTGCGCTACGGCATTGCCTCCACCACCACCTACACCAATCACCTTGATAATGCTGGGTGTTGTGTAGTTTGCTAATTGAATTAAATCATCGGGCATAAGTGTATAGGTTTTTGGGTAGCTAGTTTCATCGGATTTTATCGCCAATGAAACAAATCGCAAGTGCAAAAAGGCTATAAGGCATTTGCTGCACAGCAGCTGCCTTATAACCTTTTTAATTAGAATGCTGAACCAGGAAAAGAACGTCCTTAGTCAAGGACAACATCGTTTACCAATGTCAGAAAGATATTACAGAACCAGGAGTGGTGGGCTCGGCAGGAGCTGCAGCAGCCTCTAATTCAATGGGCAAATTGTTATAAGACTTTGCCTTGATGTCCTGCAACGATTCTTTTGAACGCTTGTAAGTAGGAGTGAGTTCAACAAGAGAGATAATTTCTTCATTGTCGAGATCATCCAAACCGAAGAGGAAGTAACGCGGACGACGACGGAGCGTATTCTTCTTGTCGTTACCATAATACTGCTCACGACGTTCATCGTTTTCTTCGTTACGTTCAATTTCAATTTGTCTGCGCGACTCTGCCTGTGCGTTCATACGGTCGTTGATGCCTGGCACATTATTGATGCCAAAACCTGTGGCAAGAATGGTAATCTTAACCTGCTTGCCGAGTGAAGGATCGGTATTCAAACCCCACTTGGTTTCTACATCGTCGTGGAACTTCGACATAAAGTCGTGCACCTCGTTCATTTCCTCCATCATCAAAGTATCGCCTTCGTTTTCGGCACAGAATGAGATAGAGAGCAACACCTTCTTTGAATTGAAGATGTCGTTGTTGTTAAGAAGCGGTGAGTGCAGTGCCGATTCGATGGCTTTGCTTACACGGTTTTCGCCTTCGCCATAACCTGTTGACATAATAGCCACACCACCATCCTTAAGCACAGTACATACATCACGGAAGTCGAGGTTGATGACACCGTGCATGGTGATGATTTCGGCAATAGAACGTGCAGCCACGCTCAATGTATTATCAGCCTTTTCAAAAGCCGAAAGCACATTCAACTCAGGACAGATTTCGCGCAAGCGCTCGTTATTGATAACAAGCAAGGCATCCACGTGTTTAGAGATTTCCTCTACACCATCAAGCGCTTGGTCAATCTTTTTGTTACCTTCGAAAAGGAAGGGAATTGTGACGATACCGACGGTAAGGATGCCCATTGACTTAGCTTCGCGAGCTATGACAGGAGCAGCACCTGTACCCGTACCACCACCCATACCAGCAGTGATAAACACCATTTTGGTGCCATCGTCTAACATGGCATGAATTTGGTCAACACTTTCCTCGGCTGCCTTACGAGCACGCTCCGGACGGTTACCAGCACCCAAACCTTCCTTGCCTAATTGCAAACGAACAGGCACGGGAGAGTCGGCAAGTGCTTTAGAATCGGTATTACAAACCACAAAGTTCACATCGTGAATGCCCTCACGATACATGTGGTTAACGGCATTGCCACCGCCACCGCCTACACCAATTACTTTAATAATTGAGGGTGTGGTTGTGGGAACACCCATATCTATAAGGAGGTCATTATTTTCTTCGCCCATAATTGCAGAAAGTATTATACATTATCGTCGTTTTCCTTCACCAAATTTCCGAAGAAGTTACCCATGCGGCCAAAGGTCTTCTTGATGCCATTCCATCTTGCCTTTTTGCGACGCTGACGTTCCTCTTCTTCCACGCGGCGACGTTCCTCTTCAGCAATACGTGCTGCTTCTGCAGCAGCTGCACGCGCAGCAGCTTCCTCTTCAGCCTTACGTTGTGCCTCAGCAGCAGCTATTTCCTCGGGAGTGAGTTCGGGCTCTTTTTCCGCTTCATTGTCCGCAAAGAGATTAGGCTGACCCAAGTCGCCACCACAGCAGTTTATTTCGCCCTTATCAATAAGAGCTATAGCCGCATTGCAATCGCCATCGGCATTCAAACCTGGATAATCGGGTGTGCGGAGGGGGATACGAATGTTGCGAACAAAGCGAATCTTCTCGAACTTTGTGTCGCGCACAAAAGCCTTGTCAATATTCTTCATGTGCGAAGCACCACCTGTTATGATAAGACCGCCTACGAGTTGACCATTGTCGAACTTGGAAAGCGAAATTTGGTGCATCACATTCAAGATGATTTCTTCAACACGTGCTTCAACCAAACCTGCGAATTCCTCAAAGGCTATGGTACGTCCATCGCGAAGTGTAATGGGCTTGTGGGTGGTATCGTCTGCGGGAGAGATAGCACTGCCGTACTTTAATTTAAGTTCTTCAGCCTCATCATCCTCTATCTGCAACGACATAATGTCGCGGTTGATGTTGGCACCGCCTAAGGGGATTACTGCCAAATGGCGGAGCAAGTTATTTTTATAAACAGCTACGGATGTGGTTTCTGCACCCATGTCAACAAACACACAGCCCGAGCGTTTTTCGGGTTCAGTAAGCATCACATCAGCCAAAGCCTGCACTGTGATGGGAAGATCGGCAATAGTCACCCCAGCGTTACGGAAGCAGTTGCGAATTTCTTCGCGCACGGTTGAGTTTGCCACAATGTTAAGATAATGACCCTCAATGCCCTCAGAGAGGATGCCTACGGGGTCAATTTGCACTTGTGTGCCGAGGTGGTATTCTTGCGGAACAGCCTCAAGGATATCGCGGTCAGAGTTTGTCGATGTGCGGTTTTCGTCGCACATTGCATCGATCATCTCTTGCGTAATTTCTACTTTCGAATCGAAGTGACGCACCACAGTGTTAGCCACCGTATGCATGCCCATGCCACCGATGCCCACATAGACACGGCTTATGCTCTTTTGCATTTTCTGCTCGAGCTTATCCTTCATACTCATGATGCACTGCGTCATCTTGCTCACATTGTTAATGCGACCCTTGCGAATGAAGGTAGTAGAAGGCTCTTGGGCGAAGGCAAGCACTTGAATGGCGCCGTCGGGCTGCTTGCGACCAGCCACACCAGTCACCTTAGACGAGCCTAACTCGATAGCTACTATAAAGTTGTCTTCTGTTGCCATTATATCGTTTTTTTGTATTTGTCGTTATATATATAATATAGGAGTATAATGTACGCGACCTTCTTAAAAGAGCGCGTACACAGTAGTAGGGATTTGTTAAGAAATCAGCTCTTGGCAGCTTTGCGTCCCACAATTTGTGAAACATGTTCCACTGAGATGGCAGCATACTTATTCCATCCCACCTCGGGCAACACCTTCTCGTAGAAAGTATAGAGGTTGCGGAACTTAGTGCTGATGCTGTCTGCCGTACCAAACACAATGACATGATTGCCTACACGCGGCACCATCTCGATGCGCTGTTGAGGAGTAACGTAGATTTGTTCAATTTGGTCGTTCCAAAAAGAGTCGTTGTGTAAAAAACGTCCCAACTTAACCAATTGCTTTTTGGCAAAATCGCGCGTTACGTTTCCTGTTGCTACAATAAGGTCGGCTGAATATCCTTGCGGATTCATCGGATTTCCTTTATCGTCAATGTAATAGTTTTCGCCATTATCGGCTATAACGCGCAACAAGGGCAGACGTTGCTGAATAAGCACGTTCACTACACCATCGGGCGATTTGTAGCACGACACAGAGTCGATAAACGAGTTCTTTTTCAAAGCTCGCTCTATTTCCGTACCGTCAATCTGCTTCATTTGTCTACCTACAGGATAGAGTCCTGAAGCACGTAGTATGCGGTCGGCTTCCTCAGCTGTAATAAAGCCAGCATGCGAGCTATCGGCTACGGTGAAACTTACTTGTCGGCACACCGTTTTATTGCCATGTGTAGTGAAGTCAGCAAAAGCAAAACCCAAATACACCACAATGCCTACAAGCAGCACCAATTTAATTAGGGTTTTCATATAAGGGGTATAAAGGGTTATTGTGTTCAGTAGGGGCTATTGGGCTTATTGGGGTTATTGGGCTATAAGAGATGTTTGAATTTTACTTACAACCTCCTATAACCTAATAACCCTCTTTACATGATAACCTCATAGTCCCTTTCAACGGAACTTACTTCTTTTCCAAAATCTCCTTAATTTGCGGTATATAGTTTACCGCATCACCTGCACCAAGCACAATGAGAACATCAAAGTCGTGTGCCTCAACAAAGGCAGGGATATCTGTTTTTTGAATAAGATATTTCTCAATGCCTGGACGCAAATTGTTGTAGATAATATCGCTGGTAACACCAGGAATGGGCTTTTCGCGTGCAGGATAAATCTCGGTAAGAATAACCTCGTCGAGCAAAGAGAGACTATCGGCAAAATCCATATAGAAATCACGCGTACGGGTGTAAAGGTGCGGCTGGAAGATAGCAGCAATTTTACGACCATTAAACACCTCGCGAATACTCAAAATGCTCTGCTTAATTTCGGCTGGATGGTGTGCATAGTCTGAAAGAAGCACATGACGATCGTTTTTCAATGCAAAGTCAAAGCGGCGATCTACACCAGCAAACGAAGCCATAGCACTTCGAATTTCTTCGGGAGTAGCTCCAGCTATTTGTGCCAATGCCATAGCTGCAATACCATTGTCGATGTTAATGCTTACAGGCACACCCAACTCCACATTGCTAATATTGCCAAGTGGCGAAACAAAGTCGAAGACGATGGTACCCCCACCAATGCGAATATTCTCAGCATGGAAGTCACCTTCTGTACGGTCGTAGGTATAAACCTTCACACCCTCTTGCGGATTGGGCTGCATCTTAAGATTGCGGTGAATGATAAGTGCACCTCCGGGCTGAATGAGTTCAGTGTAATGGCGGAAGCTCTCAAGATAAGCTTCTTCAGTGCCATAGATGTCGAGATGGTCGGCATCTGTAGCCGTGATTACCGTTGCAAAGGGACGCAGATGATGAAAAGAGCGATCGAACTCATCAGCTTCTATCACCACATAGGGTGAATCTTTGCTCAAAAGATAGTTTGTACCGTAGTTTTTGGTGATACCTCCCAAAAAGGCATTGCAACCCACATGGCTTTCGTGGAGCAAATGTGCCGTCATGGAAGTAGTAGTAGTTTTGCCATGTGTGCCCGCTACACAGAGTCCCTTCATGGAACGGGTGAGTGTGCCAAGCACTTGTGCACGTTTTTGTATATCGAATCCGTTTTCACGGAAATAAGTCAATTCCTTATGTGTTTCGGGAATGGCGGGTGTATAAACCACAAGAGTTTCTGCCTTATCACGACAAGCGGCAGGAATCAACTCTGGATTATCTTCATAATGTATATCGGCTCCTTCGGCACGGAGTTCTTCAGTAAGTTCGCAAGGTGTGCGGTCGTAACCAGCCACTACCAAGCCTTTTGAAAGGAAATAACGCTCTAAGGCGCTCATGCCGATGCCACCGGCACCGATAAAATATACTGACTTCATTATGTTTATGTGCTAATTTAATATCAGTTCTATTGTTTTGATGTTCACCCTTTAGGCATTACTTGCCCATAGCCAACTTTATTACCTCATCGGCAATGTCGGATGCTGCATTAGGACGAGCCAAAGCTATGATGTTGCGACTAAGAGATTCCAACTTCTCGTGGTCGGACACCGTGTTAATTGCTTTAGGCAATAAAGTGCGACGTGCATCAGCATCGGCAATGTAAAGAGCTGCATTTTTCTGTACCAAAGCCAAAGCATTTTTGGTTTGATGATCCTCAGCCACATTAGGCGAAGGAACTAAGATAACTGGTTTACCCAACAAGCAGAACTCTGAGATGCTACCCGCACCAGCACGCGAGATAACCAAATCAGCGGCAGTATAAGCCATACGCATATCACTGATAAAGTCCATCACCTTGAGGTTTTCAGGACATCCGCGGCGTTCCAACTCAGCCTTGATTTCTGCGCTATAATACTTACCCGTTTGCCAGATAAACTGCACCTTGCTTTGTTGCTTTACCAAGGGGAGATTACCTAAGATGCTTTCGTTGAGCGTTCGAGCACCCAATGAACCTCCCACAATGAGAATGGTTTGCTTGCCAGGTACCAAATCAAAACTACGTACAGCATCGGCTTGCGACACATTGCCGTCTAACAAATTCTGACGCACAGGGTTACCCGTAAACAAAATTTTATCGGCAGGGAAGAAGCGATCCATACCCTCGTATGCCACACAAATTTTGCGTGCTTTCTTAGCCAACAATTTATTGGTTACACCTGCATACGAGTTTTGTTCTTGCAGCAAAGTAGGGATGCCCAAGCTTTCTGCAACATTGAGCGTAGGTCCGCTGGCATAGCCACCCACACCTACTGCAACTTGCGGACGGAAGTCGCGAATGATTTGACGAGCCATGTTACGGCTCTTCATTATTTTGAAAAGAACAGAAATGTTCTTCAATATGTTTTTACGGTTAAAGCCTGCAATGGGCAGACCTTTAATTTCGTATCCTGCAGCAGGCACACGCTGCATTTCCATACGACCTTCAGCGCCCACGAACAATATCTTTGCATCGGGGCGCTTAGCACGTATTTCATTGGCAATAGACACCGCTGGAAAGATGTGTCCACCGGTTCCACCGCCACTGATAATGACTCTTAATTCATCGTTCATAAGTGGTTACTATATAGTACAGCGCAAATTTAGCAATTATTTTTGGGCTTTTGCTTGATTTTCGGCAAGCATTTTGAAAAAAAGTTACAACAAGACAGAATGAAGACTATAAGTGTGCAAACATATATATAACAATCATCGTTTTATTTTCGGAATTCAAACAAAAATCCTTGAAAGGCAACGCGCTTTTCGTCACCTTCCAAGGTAGGGTGTTCAAAATTCGCATTTTTTCTGCACGATTTATGATAGAATCATCAATGTTTCATGCGCCAGCCTCA